>NZ_LN890285.1:0-300000 GCF_900016785.1 Buchnera aphidicola (Tuberolachnus salignus) | reverse complement strand
ATCTTCTAGATTAGTTATTGAAGTTTTAATAGGAATGTTTTTTTGTATTTTTTTGTTAATTAAAAGTTCAAGACAATTAATTTCATTTTCTGTAATTAATTTGTTATGTTCAAAATCAAATCGCAAATGTTTATCATCAATAAAAGATCCTTTTTGCGTAATATTTTTATTACAAATTTTTCGTAAAGCCGCTTGTAATAAATGTGTAGAAGTATGATTTGATTGAATACAAAATCTTTTTTTAGTATCTATTTTTGCTAATACTTCATCATATACTTTAAAATTTCCAGAGCTTACAACTCCAATATGTCCTATAAAATTTAAATATTTTTTTGTATTTTTTACTAAAAAAATTGATTTGTTACATATAATAGTTCCAGAATCACCAATTTGACCACCAGATTCACTATAAAATGGAGTAATATCTAAGATTAAAATAGCATTATTATTTTTTTCAATACTATTTAAATTAGAATCTTTAGAAATTATTTGCAAAATTTTTGAGTATGTTTGTGTTTTTGTATAACCAGAAAAAATAGTTGGATGTTTAATTTGTAGTAAACTTGCACATATTTCAGAATTAAAATTATTAAAAATATTTTTTTTTTTTTGTTTTTGTTGTTGTATTTTTTTTTGGTACTTTTTTTCTTGTAAAAATTCTTTAAAATTAATAGTAATATTATTTTTTTTACAAATATCTTCAGAAATTTCAACTGGTAATCCAAGTGTATCATATAAATAAAATATTGTTTTCCCACTTAATTGAGAAGTTTGAGATGTTTTTATATTTTTTAATAATACTAACATGCTTCGGTGTAAAATAGAAAAAAATTGTTTTTCTTCTTTTTTTAAAATTTTTTGAATAAATAAAAAATTTTCTTTAATATTTATATAAGAATTTTTTAAATTTAAATTTTTTATAGCATATTTAATTAATTTATAAAAAAAAGGAGTACGTAATCCTAAAGTATAACCATGACTTAATGCTCGACGTATAATATGTCTTAATATATATCCTCTACCTTCATTATTAGGTAATAATTTTTCATTTAATAAAAAAGTAGTTGTTCGTATATGATCTGTAATAATACGTAATGAAATTTTTTGAGTAATAGAAATATTTAATTTTTTAGAGATAGATAAAAATAATTTTAAAAAATCTGTAGTTTTATAACTAGAAGTAACATTTTGTAAAATAGCTGTTATTCTTTCTAAACCCATACCTGTGTCAATTGAAGGCTGAGGTAATTTTGATAATTTTCCATCTGAAGAGCAATTAAATTGTAAAAAAACTAAATTCCAAATTTCTAAGTAACGAGAACCTAAATTTTTTAAAGATCCTGGTAGATTTCCTTTTACTTTTTTTCCTTGATCATAAAAAATTTCAGTACAAGGACCACAAGGTCCACTTTTTCCCATTTTCCAAAAATTATCTGAATTGTATTTAATTTGATTTTTATCACCAATTGGAATCAATTTTTTTTTATTAATTTTAATAATATTTAACCAAATATCACGAGTTTCATAATCATCTTTATAATATGTAATCCATATTTTTTTTTTAGATAAATTAAACCATTTTTTATCAGTTAACAAAGTCCAAGCATAAATAATAGCTTTTTTTTTAAAATAATTTCCAAAGCTAAAATTTCCTAACATTTCAAATAAAGTATGATGAAAATTTGTATAACCTATATTTTTTAGATCGTTATGTTTGCCTCCTGTTCTAATACAATATTGTGATGTTGCAATTTTTTGATAGTTAGATATTTCAATACCCAAATAAAAATTTTTAAATTGATTCATACCTGCATTTGTAAATAATAATGTATTATCATTATTTGGAATAATAGAACTTCCAGAAAGAATTTTATGTTTTTTTATTTTAAAAAATTGTAAAAATTTTTTACGTATTTGAGAGGTTGTAATATTCA
This sequence comes from Buchnera aphidicola (Tuberolachnus salignus), assembly GCF_900016785.1. NCBI lineage: Bacteria > Pseudomonadati > Pseudomonadota > Gammaproteobacteria > Enterobacterales > Erwiniaceae > Buchnera > Buchnera aphidicola. The sequence goes on along the minus strand of NZ_LN890285.1, from coordinate 298,066 downwards.
TGAAATCCTTAAAAAAATAATTTTAAGATAATATATTGAGACAATATAAAAATTTTGTTAAAATTATTATTTATTTTAAATAAATATTTTTTAATATTTATTTAAAATTTATTTTTATTGTAAAATAATATGTATTTTTTTTGGAGATTTAATAAATGCAGTATTTACATTTTTCTGGAAATTATCATTTTTCTTTAAATCGTAGATTAGATTGTTTTTTAGTAATTTTATTTCCTAAATGTTCTCGTACCTATTTATCTTCTTTAATTAAAAAAAAAAAGGTATTTATTAATGGTATTAACATTCTTTCTTTAAAAAAAAAATCTTAAAAACAGATATTATAAGTGTTGAAAAATTTAATTCTTCAGTTACTTTTTTAAAAAAAGAAAAAATTTTTATAGATATTGTACATGATGATCTTGATTTTTTAATTATAAATAAATCTTCTAATTTTGTAGTTCATCCTGGAATTAAACATACATCAGGAACTTTGTTAAATGCAATATTATATTATTTCCCTAATAATATATCTTTACCACGTGCTGGAATTGTACATAGATTAGATAAAAATACTACAGGATTAATGATTATTGCAAAAACTTTAAATTCTTATAATTATTTTATAAAAATTTTAAAAAAAAGAAAAGTAATTCGTGAATATGATGCGATTGTTTTCGGACAAATTTTTTCTAATAATATTATCAATCGTCCAATTAAACGTCATATATATTGTAGAACTAAAATGATGATTCATTTAGGAGGAAAAAAAGCAATTACACATTATACTGTAATTAATATTTTTAAAAATTTTACACATTTACGGTTAAAATTAGAAACAGGACGTACTCATCAAATACGAGTACATTTGAATTCTATTCAACATCCTTTATTAGGAGATCCAATTTATAATTCTTTTCGAAAAATAACGTCAAAAAAAATAGAAAGTTCAACTTCTATTTTCTTAAAAAAAATTTTAAAAAAATATACTCGACAAGCTTTACATGCAAGTTTTTTAAAATTTAAACATCCTATTACATCTAAAATTATGAAATGGGAACAACAACCTCCTAATGATTTTAAGAATGTTTTAAACGCTTTATATAATAATGGATATTTTTAATTTTTGTTTTTTAAAATTTTAATTGCTGTTTTTAATGCCCAAAGATATCCATCTATTCCAAATCCAGTAATTACTCCGTTGGAAATATCAGAAATCCAAGAATGTGTTCGAAATTCTTCGCGAGAAAAAATATTCGTAATATGAATTTCAAAAAAAGGAATTTGAACAGCTAATAAAGCATCTCGTAATGCAATACTTGTATGAGCAAATGCTCCTGGATTGAATAAAATATATTGAATATTTAATTTTTTACTTGAATGAATTTTTTCAATTAATTGATGTTCTGCATTAGATTGAAAATCTATTAGATTTGTGTTAGCTTGAGAAGCTTTTTTTTTTAAATTAAAAATTAATGTTTTTAAATTAATATCACCATATAATTTTTTTTCTCGTGTACCTAATAAATTTAAATTAGGTCCATTTAATAATAAAATATTAAATTTCATATTTTTTAGTTCTCTTTTTTTAAAATAAATTTTAGTTAATAAATTTTTTATAATCTTTAATTTTTATAAAATAATATTTTGAACATCTTAATTAAATAAAAAATTTTTTGTTTATTTAATAAAATAAATTATAATAGAATTAATAAAGTTAAGCTATATAAAATATTTTTTATTGTTAAAAATTGATTGATTTTTATGTTTTTTTTATAAAAAGTAATTTTATATTTTTTTAAGAGAAAAATATTTATGTTGGATAATGTAAAAAATATATTTTTAACAGAAAATAAACTTCATTCGAAAGATATTTTTAACATTTTAGATACTATATTATTTAAAAAATTTAATTTTGGTGATATTTATTTTCAATTTAAAGAAATAGAATTTTTTTTATTAGAGAATAAAATTATTAAACAAAGTGGATTTTATCAAGATTCTGGGTTTGGAATACGTGTGATTCATCATAATATGACTGGTTTTTCTTATTCTACTAATATTAATTTAAAAAATTTATTAAAAATATTAAAAATGTCATTTTTTATTATTCCAGAAAAAATATATAAAAATTATCAAAAAATTAATAAAAAAATACCATTTGTTTCTTATTATTGTGCCGATAATCCATTAAAAAGTATTGATTTTTTAAAAAAAATTTATCTTTTACATAAAATTGATAAATTTTCTAGAAAACAAGATCATCGGATTATAGATGTAATTATTAATTTAACTAGTGAATTTGAAAAATTTTTAATTGGTTCTACAGATTCTTCTCATTTATTAGGTGATATACGTCCATTAGTACATTTATCAATTACTATAATAGTTGAATCGAATGGAAAGCGAGAAAAAGGTTCATATGGAGGGGGAAGTCGTTCTACAATAGAATATTTTTTAGAAAAAAATAAAAAAGGAGAAATTCGAAGTTTATATTGGGCTAAAAAGGCTATTCATCTTGCGGTTTTAGGATTATCTTCTAAAATATCTCCAGTAGGTACTTTTCCAGTAGTTTTAGGTTCTGGATGGCCGGGAATTTTATTACATGAAGCAGTTGGTCACGGTTTAGAAAGTGATTTTATACGTAAAAAAACTTCTGTATATACAAAAAAAATAAATAAAAAAATTGCGTCTTCATTATGCACTGTTATTGATAATGGTACATTAAAAAATTCTCGAGGTTCAATAAATATTGATGATGAAGGCACACCAAGTCAAAAAACTATTTTAATATCTAAAGGTATATTAAAAAATTTTTTATATGACAAATATAACGCTTTTTTAATGAATTCAGAAAGTACTGGAAACGGAAGAAGAGAATCATATGCGTTTTTACCTTTGCCTCGTATGACTAATACATATTTAACTTCTGGATTTTCTACTAAAACTGAAATGATTGAAAGTATAGATTTTGGAATTTATGCATCGAATTTCAATGGAGGGCAAGTTGATATTACTTCTGGAAATTTTGTGTTCTTTGCTTCTGAAGCATATTTAATTCAAAAAGGTAAAATTTGTTATTCTATTAAAGGTGCAATGTTTAGTGGTATTGGATCAAAAACAATGAAATTGATTTCAATGGTAGGATCTGATTTAAGAATGGATTCTGGTATTGGAACATGTGGTAAAGAAGGACAACAAATTCCAGTGTGTGTTGGTCAACCTACAATTAAAATTGAACAGATTACAGTTGGTTAAATAAAAACTTTTTAAATTAAATAAAAAATTTTTTGTGCAGTCAAAAAAATATTTTATGACTGCATCACTAAAAAATGAATAAATTATTTATTTTTTATTGAACGCGTTCTTTAATACGTGCTGATTTTCCAGTACGATGGCGTAAATAATATAATTTAGCTTTTTTAGCGTTTCCTTTTCGCAATACTTTAATAAGATTAATAGTCGGTGAATGAGTTTTGAATACTCTCTCTACTCCTTCACTATTTGAAATTTTTCTAATAGTAAATGAAGATTGTAATAAACGATTTCTTTTTGCAATAATTATTCCTTCAAAAGATTGTAATCTTTTTTTAGTTCCTTCAATAACCCATATTTGAACTTCTAAAGTATCTCCAGTTTTAAAAAAAGGAATATTTTTTTTCATATTTTTTTTTTCTAACATTTGTAAAATTTTTTTCATTTTTTAACCTTCATACAGTTTTTTATTTTATTCAGATATTTTAATTGTTTTAAGGTAAAATTTCTTTTTTTTAATAATTCTGGACGTTTTAAAAATGTTTTTTTTAATGATTTTTTGATTCTCCATTGTTTAATTTTTTTATGATTTCCAGATAATAAAATTTTAGGTACAGAGAAATTATTAATTTTTTCAGGGATTGTGTAATGTGGGTAATCTAATAAACCTTGCGAAAAAGATTCTTTAGTTAAAACAATATTTTTTAATAATACTCCTGGAATAGTTCGAGTAATAGCATCTATAAAAATCATAGCGGGTAATTCTCCTCCTGTTACAATATAATCCCCAATAGACCATTCTTCATGTATTTCATTTTTTATTAATCGTTCATCAATTCCTTCATATCGTCCACAAATAAAAATTAAATTTTTTTTTTTAAAAAAATAAGTAATTTTTTTTTGTTTAAATGTTTTTCCTTGTGGAGATAAATAAATAATAAAATTTTTTTTATGATTTGTTTTTTTAATAGCTTGTAAAGTGTTCCATAATGGTAAGAATAACATTACCATGCCAGGTCCACCTCCATATGTTTTATGATCTATTTTTTTATGTTTGTAAGGACTATAATTTCTTGGATTCCAAAAGGTAATTTGTATTTTTTTTTCTTTAATAGCTTTTTTTAAAATTCCATATTTTAAAAAAGAAGTAAACATATCAGGAAAAATTGTAATTATATGAAATTTTATCATTTTTTTTAAAAAAAATTTTGTAAAATTATATATGATTTGTCATATTTGCAATTATTTTTTTTTTAATAATATTAATAGACAATATATAATTAGGAAATATTAAAGGAAGAAATATTATATTATTAAATTTTTTTTTTGAATTTTTTTTGATAACTAAAATTTCATGAACTGAATTATCTAAAATTTTTTTTACAATACCTATTTTAATATTAAATGTATTATATACAGTACATTGAAGAAGATCGTTCCAATAAAATTCATGATTTTTTAAAATTGGTAAAATTTTTTTTTTGATAAATATTTTTTGATTTTTTAAAAATTCTATATGAGTTCTATCATTAATATTTTTTATTTTAATAATAAAATATTTTTTGTATTGTTTCCAATTTTTAATGTCTTTTTTAACATATTTAATTGAAAAATTTTTTAAATACCAAGGAAAATAATAAAAAATTTTTTTTGGTATAGTAGTATATGAAATTATTTGAATCCATCCCTTTATACCATATGGTTTTCCAAATTTTCCTATAATAATTGTATTGTTCATATAGTATTATTTTTTTTTTAATATTGTTTTAACTTTTTTAGACATTTTTGCTCCTATTTTTAGCCAATATTTAATTCTTTCTAAATTATAACTTGTTTGTTCTTCTTTTTTAGAAGTTATAGGATTAAAAAAACCTAATTTTTCAATAAATTTACCATTTCTTGAAGAACGAACATCTGATAATACTATTTGATAAAATGGTCTTTTTTTAGAACCATGACGCGCTAAACGAATTTTAATCATATTTTTTACCTATTAAAAAAATTATTGTTTAATTAGAATATTTTATATTTTTTTTAAAAATTTTAAAACATATTTGTAAAGTTTTTAAAAAGTGTATTAAAACCTTTTTTTTTTGCGGTTTTCATAAGGCGTTGAATGTTTTTAAATTGTTTTAGATAACTATTCATTTCTTGAATGGTAATCCCTGAACCTGAAGATATTCTAATTTTTCGAGAATAATTTAAAATTTTTGGAAATTCTTTTTCTATAGGAGTCATAGATAATATCATTGCTTCCATTTTTTTTAAAGTTTCTTCGTTAAAATTATACATGTTTTGATTTATCATTTGAGTGTTAAGAGGTAATTTATTTTTTAAAAATTCAATTCCTCCAATTTTTTTAATTTGTTTAATTTGTATCAAAAAATCATTTAAATTAAAATTTTTACCAGATTTTATTTTTTTTTCAATTTTTTGGATAGTAGATTTTTTTAAATTAATTTTTAAATCTTCAATTAATGATGATATATCACCCATACCTAAGATTCGTTTAATGATTCTATCAGGACAAAATATTTGTAAGTCTTGTATTTTTTCTCCAATTCCAATTAATTTTATAGGAATTTTAGTAGTATGTTGAATAGATAAAATTATTCCTCCTCGGTGATCACTATCTAATTTTGTTAATATAATTCCTGAGATTTTTAAAAAATTATTAAAATTTTTAATAGAATGAAGTGCATCTTGTCCGGTCATTGAATCCATAACAAAAAAAGTTTCTGTAGGTTTAATATAATTTTGTAAATTTTGTAATTCTTGCATCATCTTTTCATTATTATGTAATCGACCTGCTGTATCTATAATTAAAATATCATATAATTGTTTAATTGCATGTTTAATAGCTATTTTTACAATTTCTTGGGGTGTTTGGGATTTATAACTTTTAAGAAAATTAATATTAGATTTTTTACTTAAAATTTCTAATTGATCTATAGCAGCTGGTCGAATAGTATCTGTAGAAACGACTAAAATTTTTTTTTTAAATTTTTTAGTTATAAAATAAGCTAATTTAATTAAACTGGTCGTTTTTCCTGCTCCTTGTAAACCGACCATTAAAAATTTAACTGGTGGCTTTTCAAAAAAATTTATTTTTTTTTTAGGAGAATTAATTAAATTAACTAATTCTGTTTGTACAATTTTTATAAATTCTTGCCCAGGAGTTAAACTTTTGTTAATAATTTGTCCTATTGATTTTTTTTTTAAAATTTTAGTTAGATCATTGATAACAGATATAGAAACATCAGCTTCTAATAACGTATATTGTACTTTTTTTAAAGTTTTTTGAATATTTTTTTCTGTCAAACGTCCTTGTTGAGAAATATTTTGAAAAATTTTTGAAAATTTTTTACTTAAAGTTGTAAACATAAGAGTGTCTCAAATATTTTGAAAATTTATAACAAATGTTTTTTTAAAAGAATATTTTTTTGATATATTTAAAAATATATTTTTAAAATATTAAATTTTTTATATTTTAACCATTTTTTTTTAAAAAAGATTTTTTTAATAAAAATTTAGAATTTTAAAAGATTTAGTAATTTTTAAAATATCTTGAGATAATTTGAGAAGTTGAGTTTGAGTTTCATGTATTTGAATATCAATTAAAAAATTTTTTTTGCAATTTTTTTTTAATTCTATATATGACAAAATTTTTAAAATAGTACATTTTTGATTTAATAATATAGTATAAATTTTTTCAATTTTTTTTTGATAATCAAATAATTGAAATATAATAGAAATTTTAGTATTTTTTTGAAAAAAAAAATTTTTTTCAGTAGTTAGTAAAAAAAAACGAGTTATATTATTTTTTTTATTTGAAATGTTGTTAGATAACAATTTTAAATTATATAATTGACCACTATTTTCATTTCCTAAAACTGCAGAATTGAGATTTTTTTCTTGAAAAATTTTCTTCATGGCTTCTGTAGTACTATTAAAATAATATTTTTTCCAATGTGGAAAATTTTTTAGAAATTTTGAACATTGTAAAAATGGTTGATTATGGCTATAAATATTTTTAATTTTATAAAAGGGAATATTTTTGTAAGTTAATAAAGCATGTTTTATGGGTAGTTTAATTTCTTGAATAATATATAAAGTTTTTTTTTTTAAAATGTTATATACTTCAGGAATAATACCTGTAATAGTATTATTTATGGGTAATAAACAGAAAAATTTTTTTTCTTTGGTATTTATATTTTTTATTTCTTGAAAACTTTTTATAAAATCTGGAAAAAATTTAATTTTATTTTGTGTGTTTAAGATTTTATTAAAAGCAAGATGAGAATAAGATCCTTTAGGTCCTAAAAATTTACAAACATATTTTTTTTTATATTTAAAACTTTTTTGTAATTCTTTTTGAACAGATATTGAATTTTCGATAATTTTTAAAAATAAATTTTTAATAAAATTTGAATTTAAATTATATAAAATACCTTTTTTTTCCAAAAAATTTAATAATTTTTTTTCGCGTTGAATATCTTGAATTAATAAATTATTTTTAATTTTTTCAAATAGAATATTAATAGACAATATTTTTCTTTGAGATAACAGTTTTAAAATCTTATTATCTATATAATTAATTCCATTTCTATATAGTTTTAAAAAATTTTTGTTTTTCATATGAATACCTATTTAATATTTTTTTAAAATTTTAAAATTAATATTTTTTAAATTTTATACTAAAATTTTATTTTAATATATATTTTTAAAATAAATTAAAAGATTATATTTTTAAAAATTAAATTATATATTTTTTTAAAATATAAAAATTTTATAATAACATATTTTTTTTTTAAAAAAAAACTATAAAAATATTTTTTATTTTAAAATATTTTCTTATTTATGTGGAGTTTTTATGAAAAGTTATTGTGTCAAAAAAGACGTTATTTTAAAAAAATGGTATTATATTGATGCTACTAATAAAATTTTAGGTAGAATTTCTACAATAATAGCTAAATATCTAAAAGGAAAACATAAACCTGAATATACTCCAAATTTAGATATGGGAGATTATATTATTGTTTTAAATGCTTCGAAAATTTTAGTTAGTGGAAAAAAATTTCAGAATAAAGTGTATTATCATCATACTGGGCATGTAGGGGGTTTAAAAAAAATCACTTTTCAAGAAATGATTAATAAATTTCCAGAACGGATCATTAAAAAATCTGTAAAAGGTATGTTACCTAAAAATATTTTAGGTCGTTGTATGTTAAAAAAATTAAAGATTTTTTCAAAAAATATACATTGTCATCATTCTCAAAAACCTATTTTTTTAAATGTTTAGTGTTTTTATTAGGTATTTTAATTATGTCAGAAATATTAAATTATGGTACAGGTCGTCGTAAAAGTTCATCAGCACGTGTTTTTTTAAAAAAAGGAACAGGTAAAATTCTTATTAATAAATGTACGTTAAAAAGATATTTTAGTCGAACAACTTCTTGGATGATTGTACAACAACCTTTAGAATTAATTAATATGTTAAATTTTTTTGATTTTTACATTACTGTAAAAGGTGGAGGAATTTCTGGTCAAGCGGGTGCTATTAGACAAGGGATAACAAAAGCATTAATTAAATATGATATTACTTTCAGAAAAAATTTAAGAAATGCTGGTTTTGTAACTCGAGATTCTCGTCGTGTAGAAAGAAAAAAATTTGGTTTTCGAAAATCTCGTAAACGACCTCAATTTTCTAAACGTTAACAATTTTTTTATACCCGGAATATTTTTCCGGGTTTTGATTTTGTTTAAAAAAATAATATAAAAAATAAAAAACATTTTTATATATTTTTATGTTTTAAAAATATATAAAAATATATTAATTTATTTTGTTTTTTGTTTTTTTAAAAAATTTTTTAAATCTAAACATAGTTTTTTAATACCTATTCTTTTTTTAGCGGAAATATAATAACATTTTATGTTATTATATTTTTTTTCAATTTTTTCAGATATAGAAAAAAATTTTTCTTCATTTTTTAAAAGATCTATTTTGTTAAAAATAAACCAAATTTTTTTTTTTATTAAAATATTATTATATTTTTTTAATTCTCTATTAATTGTTTTTATATTTTTAAAAATTTCTTTTTGGTTTTCTAAACTAACATCTATAATATGTAATAAAATATTACATCTTTCTAAATGTTTCAAAAATTTATCACCTAATCCTATTCCTAAGGAAGCTCCTTTTATTAATCCAGGAATATCAGCTATAATAAAAGAATTTTTAGAATTAATTTTTACAAATCCTAAATGAGGATGTAACGTTGTAAAAGGATAGTTTTTAATTGGTGTTTTAGAATTTGAAATTGCTTGTACAAACGTAGATTTTCCAGAATTGGGTAATCCAACTGTTCCCACATCAGCAATCAAAATCAATTCTAATAAAATACTTTTAGTTTCACCTTTTTGTCCTGATGTGCATTTATAAGGTGTTCTATTAATAGAACTTTTAAAACAAGTGTTTCCTAACCCGGGATTACCTCCTTTTGCTAATAAAAATTTTTGTTTTTTTGAAATTAAATCTATTAAAATAATTTTAGTTTGAATATCAACAATTCGTGTACCTAAAGGAACTTTTAAAATTATATCTTGTCCTTTTTTTCCGGTGCAATTAGAACTAGATCCATTTTTTCCATGTTCAGCATAAAAATGTTTTTTAATACGATAATCAGTTAAAGTATTTAAGTTAGGAATGGCAATAATCCAAATATTTCCTCCAGCGCCTCCATTTCCTCCATCTGGACCTCCTTTAGGAATATATTTTTCTCGACGAAAACTAATGCAGCCATTTCCGCCATTTCCAGATGAAATATTAATAGTTACAGAATCTACAAATTTCATTGTAACATCTCATTTTTTTATAAAAATTTAAATATTATTTTAAGCAAGATTTTTAAAATAAAAAAATAAAAATAATTAAAAAATCAAAAATTAAATAATATGAATATATTTTTTTTTTAGCAATCCTTTTTTTTGAAATTTTATAGTTCCTGTCATCGTGGCAAATAATGTATGATCTTTTCCGCATTTTACATTTTTTCCAGGATGAAATTTTGTACCTCGTTGTCTGACAATAATATTACCAGCTTTAATAAATTCACCTCCATATTTTTTAATACCTAATCGTTTAGATTTAGAATCACGTCCATTTCGTGTTGATCCGCCTGCTTTTTTATGTGCCATAAATTAACCTTTTTTTTAATGTTGATAAAAGATTTCTTTAATAACTATTGTGGTATGTTTTTGACGATGTCCTTGTGTTTTTTGATAATGTTTACGACGTTTAAATTTTATAATTTTAATTTTTTTATCTTTTTGATGTTTTTTTATAATTCCAATAATATATGCATTTTTTAATGTAGGAGAACCAAAAAAAGTATTTTTTAAATTATTAATTAATAAAACATTTTTAAAAAAAATTTTTTTTCCAATTTTTTTATTTATTTTTTCAATACGTATAATTTGACCAATTTGTACTTTATATTGTTTGTTACGATCTTGTAAAATAGCGTACATAATTTCTCTCATTATAAAAATTTTTATATTTTTAAATTATATAATAATAAAATTTTTTTAGATATAATATTTTTTTTATGTTTTAAAAAATTTTTATTTTTTTATAAAATTTTTACATTTTTTTTTGAATTTTACTCCATTCTTTTAAAGTATATGCTTCAATACATATCGAATGAATATCATTATTTTCAAAATATTTCATTAATGGTGCATATATAATTTTTTGTCTTTGAACTTGTTTTAAATTTAAAAAAATTTGTCCAATTGCAATAATTTCAATGTTTTTTTCAAATCCTTTGATAATTATTTCTTTTAATAATAATTTATTTTTTAATATATTTTTGATTTCAGTATGTAAAAGTTTCATAAGTATTATAATGTTCTTGTTGATTTTATAAATAAATTTAAAAAATGCTAAAAATTAAAATATTTTTAAAAAAAATATAAAAATTAATAATACATATTTTTTTTATAAATTGATATGATATTTTTATTTTTTTATTATAATTGTATGATATTTTTTATATATGGAAAATTTAAAAATTATTTAAATGATTTTGTGAGGAAAATAGGTGATTAACAATATTCCTATGACATTAAAAGGTTTTTTAAAATTAAAAGAAGAATTATTTAATTTAAAATTTGTTAAACGAAAAAAAATTATTTTAGCAATTTCTGAAGCTAGAAAATTGGGGGATTTAAAAGAAAATGCTGAATATCATGCTGCACGAGAAGAACAATTTTTTTGTGAAGGTAGAATTTTAGAAATTGTTAATAAATTATCTAAAGCTTATGTAATTGATATTACAAAAATACCATATAGTGGTATTGTGATATTTGGAGTTACAATTACAATTTTACAAATATGTACGAAAAAAAAACATTCTTATAAAATAGTTGGAGATGATGAAGCAGATTTTAAAAATAATACAATTTCTATTTATTCTCCTTTAGCGCGCGGTTTAATACGTAAAAAAATTAATGAGATTGTTAAAATTAATACACCATCTGGAAAGATTGAATACAAAATTATAAAAATACAACATATTTTATAAAATATTTAATAGTTTTTTTTTAAAAAAATATATAAATTATAATATTTTTTAAAATTTTTAAATAATACATTCTTTAATAATAAAAAAAAATTATTAATTTCTAAATAAAATTTTAAAATTATGATATTAAAAAAATATAGTTTAAAATCAATGAATTGGTTTAAAAATTCTTTAAAAGATTCTTTTATTCGAAAAAGAAATAAGAACAATTTACGTTCTAGAGCGTGGTTTAAATTAGAAGAATTAGATAATTATTTAAAAATTTTTAAAAAAGGAATGAATATTGTAGATTTAGGGTCTTCACCTGGAAGTTGGTCTCAATATGCTCAAAAAAAAATTGGTTTAACTGGATCTATTATTGCATGTGACATTTTACCGATGAAAAAAATTTCAAATGTGATTTTTGTTTTAGGAGACATCAGTAATTTTTTAATTTTTGAAAAATTAGTTTCTTTATCGAAAAATAAAATTTGTAATGTTATTATGTCAGATATAGCTCCAAATATTAGTGGTATTTCAATTATCGATAATGAAAAATTTTTTTATTTATGTGATGTAGTATTAAATGTTGCATTTAAAATATTAGATAAAAATGGTATTTTAATTTTTAAATTGTTTCAAGGTGTTGGATTTAAAGAATATTTAAAAAAAATTTTTAAACATTTTGTTATCGTTAAAATTTTTAAACCTAATTCTTCGCGAGCTAATTCCCGTGAAGTATTTATTATTGCTTCTCAACGAAAAATTTAATTTTTTTTATTTTTTTCTAGATGTAATTGTGAGGTCTTCTTTTGAATGATACCGTAAAAAATTTAATGGTATGGTGTGTTTTAGCTTTATTTTTACTGTTTTGTTTTCATAATATAAATTTTTATGATTCAAAAATAGATGTAAATAATTATTCTACTTTTTTGTCTGAAGTACAAAACAATGAAATTAAAAAAGTACGTATTCAAGGAAAAAAAATTGAAGTTACTAAGAAAAATAATAATTCTTATGTAACATTTATTCCAATATATGATTCTAAATTGTTAAATACATTATTATTTAAAAAAGTAAAAATAATTGGAGTAATGAAAAAAAAACCTAATATGTTTTTTACTATTTTTATTTCTTGGTTTCCAATGTTTTTATTAATTTGTGTTTGGATATTTTTTATGTATAAAATGAAATTAGGAGGTGGAAAAGGCGTTTTATCTTTTGGAAAAAGTAAAGCAAAAATGTTATCTAAAAACAAAATAAAAACTACTTTTTTAGATGTGGCTGGATGTGATGAAGCAAAAGAAGAAGTGTCAGAATTAGTTGAATATTTAAAAGAACCTAAACGTTTTCAAAAATTAGGCGGAAAGATTCCGACTGGTGTTTTATTAATAGGACCTCCTGGAACAGGAAAAACATTATTAGCAAAAGCGATTGCAGGTGAAGCAAAAGTTCCATTTTTTACAATTTCTGGTTCTGATTTTGTAGAAATGTTTGTCGGAGTAGGAGCTTCTCGTGTTCGAGACATGTTTGAACATTCTCGTAAATTTGCTCCATGTATAATTTTTATTGATGAAATAGATGCAGTAGGGCGTCAAAGAGGCGCGGGATTAGGTGGTGGACATGATGAACGTGAACAGACTTTAAATCAAATGTTGGTAGAAATGGATGGTTTTGAAGGTAATGAAGGGGTGATTTTAATTGCTGCTACTAATCGTCCAGATGTTTTAGATCCTGCTTTGTTAAGACCTGGACGTTTTGATCGTCAAGTTGTTGTACCTTTGCCAGATATACGTGGACGTGAAGATATTTTAAAAATTCATATGAAAAAAATTCCTCTTTCTTTAGATGTTCAATATAAAATTTTGGCTCGTGGTACTCCTGGTTTTTCTGGAGCTGATTTAGCTAATTTAGTAAATGAAGCTGCTTTATTAGCTGCTCGTTTTAATAAAAAAGTAGTTTCTATGCATGAATTTGAAAAAGCTAAAGATAAAATGACAATGGGTGTTGAAAGAAATTCTTTAGTAATGACGGATAGTTTAAAAGAATCTACTGCATATCATGAAGCAGGTCATGTTATTATTGGTCAATTAGTTCCAGAACATGATCCTGTTCATAAAGTAACTATTATTCCAAGAGGGCAGGCATTAGGAGTAACTTTGTTTTTACCGAAAGAAGAAAATTTAAGTTATAGTCGTCAAAAATTAGAAAGTAAAATTTCTGCTTTATATGGTGGACGGTTAGCAGAAGAAATTATTTATGGTCCTGAAAAAATTTCTACTGGTGCTAGTAATGACATTAAAATGGCTACTAATTTAGCTAGAAATATGGTTACTAAATGGGGTTTTTCTGAAAAATTAGGTCCATTATTATATTTTGAAGAAGACAGTGAAATTTTTTTAGGAAGACCTGTTTCACAATCTAAAAATATTTCAGATGTAACGTCACATATTATAGATAAAGAAATTAAATTATTAATTGATATTAATTATGCGCGTGCGCGAAAAATTTTAGAAAAAAATTTAGATATTTTACATGCTATGAAAAATGCATTATTAAAATATGAAACAATAGATGCAAAACAAATACAAGAATTGATGTCAAGAAATGTTGTAAGTGATCCTGCAGGATGGAAAGATTAATTTTTTTTGTATAAAATTTTTAAAAAATTTTAATAAGTATATTTTTAAATAGATTAAATTTTTTATAATTAAATTTTTTGTCTATCTCATTTGTTATGAGATAGACAATTTATTTTATATAAAATATAATTTTTTAAAAGAATATATGAAATAAATATTTTAAATTTTTTAATGTATGTTTTTTTTAAAAAAAAATAATGTTATTTTTAAGATTATATAATGATAGGAAATAAATATGTTTTCGTGCATTTTATGGTTTTTTTTTCTTGTTTCTTTTTTTTTAATTTTTTTAATTATGGTGCAACCTACTGAAGGATCAGATTCAATTGCAAATGTATGGGAAACTTCTTCACCTTTTTTAAGTAAAATTATAACTGAAAAACATATTGTAAAAATTACAATTATGTGTGCAATATTATTTTTTATTTTATGTATTGTATTATGTAATTTAAATTACATAAAAAAATAATATTAAAAAATATATTTTTTAAAAAATGTTTTTTATGTCAGTCTATTATAAGATATAATAAATTATGTTTTTATCATAAAAATAAAAAATTTTTTAATAATTTTAAAATTATTTATTCGTTAATATTTTAATGTAAGTAAAGAGAAAATATACTGAAGTGGTGAAATTGGTAAACACACTATCTTGAGGGGATAGCGTTTGTAAAAATATCAAACATACGGGTTCGAGTCCCGTCTTCAGTAATTTTGTTTATATTTAATATATACAAAATCAAAAATTTTTATAAAATATGATGTATTTTTTAAAAACAAATATAATTTTTAAAAAGATTTTTTTTTATAAAAAAAATATAATATTTATTTATTTTGAAAATTTTTTTATATGTTATATTTTTTATAGTATTTTATTTTTAAAAAAATTAGTTTAAACATATATAAAAAATATATGTAAATTATTATTGTTTTTTTTAGAATACACAGTCTGGATTAAGGATAATAATAATGAAAAAAGAAATTTTGACTGTAGTTGAATTAGTTGCTAATGAAAAATCTCTTCCAAGAGAAAAAATTTTTGATGCTTTAGAGAGTGCATTAGCAACAGCAACAAAAAAAAAATATGATAAGGATATTGAAATTAGGGTTCATATTAATAGAAAAAATGGTACTTTTAAAACTTATCGTCGTTGGTTAGTAGTATATGATGTTTTATATCCGATGAAAGAAATTACATTAGAAGCAGCAAAATTTGATAATAAATACATTCAAATTAATGAATATATAGAAGATTGTATTTCTTCGGTTAAATTTGATCGAGTAGCTACACAAACTGCTAAACAAGTTATTGTACAAAAAGTGAGAGAAGCTGAAAGAATAATGATTATGGAAAAATTTAAAAAAAAAAAGGGATGTATTATTATTGGTATTGTGAAAAAAATTAATCGAGATTATGTTTTGTTAGATTTGGGAAAAAATATTGATGGTATTATTTTAAAAGAAGAAATGTTACCTAGAGAAAATTTTAGATTAGGTGATCGTGTAAGAGGTGTATTATATGAAATTCGATCTGAAATATGGAAATCTCAACTTTTTATTAGTAGATCCAAGATAGAAATGCTTATTGAATTGTTTCGTCTAGAAGTACCAGAAATTAATGATTCTTTAATTATTATTAAATCTGTTGCACGAGATCCGGGTTCTCGTTCAAAAATTGCTGTTCAAACTACAGATAAAAATATTGATCCTGTAGGAGCTTGTGTTGGAATGAGAGGGGCTCGAGTTCAAGCTATTTCAAATGAATTGTGTGGTGAACGTATTGATGTTATTTTATGGGATAAAGATTTATCTAAATTTATTATAAATTCTATGCTACCTGCAGAAGTTACATCGATCATATTTGATAATAAGAAACATATTGTTAATATTGCTGTAGAGATTTTAAATTTAGCACAAGCAATTGGAAGAAATGGACAAAATGTAAGATTAGCTTCTCAATTAACGGGATGGGAATTAAATGTAATGACTATAGAAGAATTAAAAAAAATAATAAAAAAAAAAAAAACTTTTATTTATAATTTTCAAAAAATTTTAAAAATAGATTCTATTATATTTAAAATTTTAAAAAAATTAAATATTGATTCTTTTCAAAAATTATCAAAAATTGATATAAAAAAATTTTCAATATTATCAGGACTTTCAAAAAATATTTTAGAAAAATTATGTTTAAAATCACAAAATTTTTTATTAAAAAATAATAAATAAATTTTTT
Source organism: Buchnera aphidicola (Tuberolachnus salignus) (assembly GCF_900016785.1). Taxonomy (NCBI): domain Bacteria; kingdom Pseudomonadati; phylum Pseudomonadota; class Gammaproteobacteria; order Enterobacterales; family Erwiniaceae; genus Buchnera; species Buchnera aphidicola. The sequence goes on along the minus strand of NZ_LN890285.1, from coordinate 281,375 downwards.
AAAAATATATTTCATAATAAATTTAAAATTAATTAAAAAAATTTTATTTTTTAAATAAAGAATTTGATATAAAAATTAAATATTTTAAAAACATTTTTAAAATAAATATAAAAATAAATAATAATTTTTTTATAAAGTTTGATAATGTTTATTTATTTTATAAAAATTTATAATAGTATTAATAAAACATAATATCATGTTATTTATTTAAATGTAAAAAAATAAATAATTACATAAATTAAAATTTATTTAAAAAAAATATTTTAAAGATAATTTTCAAAAAATTTTAAAAAAATTAATTTAATTAAAATTATTTAATAATAACATAAAATTATAATTTTTTACAAATTATATTTTTTAAATATATTATAATTTCTTTTTTTAAAAAAAATAATTCATTAAAAATAATAAAAATACAATATTATAATTCAAAAAATTTTTTTAAAAAATATTGTTTATATTAAGGAGATTATGTGGCGTTAAAAGATAAAATGTCTAATAGCATAAAAAATATTAAAGAAAAAAAAAAAAAAAAATCTAAAAATAAAAAAGATTTTTTAAAAAATAAAACTATTATTACTAAAATTTCCCATGTAAAAGAAAAAAATAATGATATAAAAAGACGAAATTCGATAAAAAATTTAAAAAATTTAAAATTTCGTAAATATCATAAAAAAAATGATAAAAAATATTTAGTAAAAGAAGATTTAAAACTTTTTTATGCTCGAAAAAATTCTAAAAAAAATATATTACTAAATTCTTCTTTACGACAAAAGTTTAAAAAACCAAAAAAAAATATTTATAAAACTATACATATAGGTTTTTTGATTACAATTTCTGAATTAGCAAATCGAATGTCCGTAAAAAAAAATAAAGTAGTAGAAATTATAACTCAATTAGAATTAAATAATATTTCAAATGATATTTTAGATCAAGAAACAGCTCAATTAATTTCGGAAGAAATGGGATATAAAGTTATTTTACATTTAGATAATAAAACAGAATTTTTATTATTAAAAAATCGTAATATAAATCATATTCAGAAAATTTTACCAAGAGCGCCAATTGTAACAATTATGGGTCATGTTGATCATGGAAAAACTTCTTTATTAGATAAAATTTGTTCTACTAAAGTAGTTAATCAAGAATTTGGAGGTATTACTCAACATATTGGAGCTTATTCTGTATTTACAAAAAATGGTAAAATAATTTTTATTGATACTCCCGGACATTCCGCATTTACAGCTATGAGAGCTAGAGGAGCTCAAATTACAGATATAATTATATTAGTCATCGCAGTTGATGATGGTGTTATGCCTCAAACTATAGAAGCTATTAAACATGCTTTTTTAGCAAAAGTTCCGATTATAGTTGCAATTAATAAAATCGATAAATCAGAAAATAATATTAATCATATTAAAAAAGATTTACTTAAATATGAAATAATTTCAGAAGATTTTGGTGGTGAAACTATGTTCATTCCAGTTTCAGCTAAAACTGGAAAAGGATTAAAAAATTTATTACAAGCAATATTATTACAAGCAGAAATGTTAGAGTTAAAATCTGATTATGAAGGTATGGCTACTGGTGTAGTAATTGAATCTTTTTTAGATAAAGGTTATGGACCGACTGTATCTATAATTATTTTAGAGGGTTGTTTAAAAAAAGGTGATGTTTGTATTTGTGGAATGGAATATGGAAAAATTAGAGTAATACATAATGAAAATCGACAAGAAATTACTAAAGCTAGTCCTTCTATGCCAGTTTTAATTTATGGACTATCTGGATTACCTCGAACTGGGGAAAAATTAATTGTTGTAAAAAATGAAAAAAAAGCTCGTGAAGTTTCTATCTATAGAAAATTTAAATTACGTGAAAAAGAATTTTTAAGCAAAAAACAAAAAAACATTGAGAATTTATTTCAAAATTTGAAAAAAGATACTAATAAAATCTTAAATATTGTTTTAAAAGCAGATACATATGGTTCTTTAGAAGCAATTTTAGATTCTATCTCTAATCTTACTCATACCGCTTTTGAAGTAAATATTTTATCTTCAGGAATTGGGGCAATTACAGAAACTGATGTTTCTTTAAGTATAAATACTCGTTCTATTTTAATTGGATTTAATGTCCGAGCTGATTTAACAGCAAAGAGAATAATTGAAATTGAAAAATTAGATTTAAGATATTATTCAATTATTTACAATTTATTAGATGATATAAAATTATGTTTAAAAGGATTATCTACACCAATTAAAAAACAAGAAATTATTGGACTAGCTGAAGTGCGTAGTATTTTTAAATCTCCTAAATTTGGATTAATAGCTGGTTGTATTGTTATTAATGGTTTAATAAAAAAAACAAATCCAATACGAATTTTAAGAAATAATGTAGTAATTTATGAAGGTGTTTTAGAATCTTTACGACGTTTTAAAGAAGATGTATTAGAAGTAAGAACAAATATTGAATGTGGTATAGGAATTAAAAATTATCATTCAATACAAATTGGAGATCAAATTGAAGTATTTAAAATTTTGTCTTAAATTTTTTTTCAAAAATATATAAAAAATTTGTTATTTTTCAGAAAATTTATTTTTTATATATATCTTTGTATAGGTTATGTTATGTTAAAAAATTTTAATCGTGCGGAACGATTAGGTCATTGTTTTCAAAAAGAATTATCTTATATATTATATCATAATATACATGATCCACGTTTGTTTCATAAAGGAACTATTACTAATGTTTCTGTATCACGTGATTTTAAATATGGAAAAGTGTTTATTATTTTATGGTCTTTACAAAATAAAAAAAAAATTTCTCAATATTTAAAAATCTTACAAAATGCATCAGGTTTTATTAGTTTTCTTTTAGGTAAAAGAATTTCATTACGTATTTTACCAAAATTATTTTTTTTTCATGATTCATCTTTTTTAGAAGGCGAAAAAATTTCTTTAATATTGAAAAAAAAATAAAAAAATATTTTATTTGAAAATTTTTTAAATAAAAAAGGTTTTTTTATGAAATTTAATAAATATTCTAACATAGATGGATTATTATTATTAGATAAACCTAAAGGTTTGTCTTCTAATACAATTTTACAACATGTTAAGTCTATTTTTTCAGTTAAAAAAGCAGGACATATAGGATCTTTAGATCCTTTAGCTACTGGTATGTTACCTATATGTTTTGGAAGAGCTACAAAATTTTCAAAATATTTATTACATTCAAAAAAAAAATATCATGTAATTGCTCAACTTGGTGAAAACACTTCTACAGGTGATATTTCGGGAATTTGTACAAATAAAAAAAAAGTAAATATTAAATTAGAAAAAATTATACAAATTTTAAAAAAATTTCATGGTATTATACAACAAATTCCATCTATGTATTCTGCGATAAAATTTCAAGGTATTCCATTATATAAATATGCAAGAAAAGGTATTATTATTAATCGAAAAAAACGCATTTTAAAAATTTATAAAATTGTTTGTTTGCAATATTTATATGAATTTTTAGAATTAAAAATTATATGTTCTAAAGGTACATATATTCGAAGTTTGATAGAAGATATAGGAAAAAATTTGGGATGTGGTGCTCATGTAGTTTATTTGCGTCGTTTATCTGTTGGTCCTTATAACATTTCTAATTTAACAACTTTATCACAAATTTATATTAAAAAATATAATACAAAATTTCAAAAAATTTCCAATTTTTCTCAAAATATAAAAAAATATTTGTTACCTTTACATTCTTTAGTAACAGAATATCCAAAAATATATTTAAATGAAAAAGAAGTTTTTTTTTTTAAAAATGGAAAAATTATTTTTTTAAAAAAAAAAAAGGAAATAGGATTAGTTCAAGTATTACAAAAAAATACACAAGATTTTATAGGGATGGGAAAAATTAAAATTAATAATACTTTGATTGTTGATCGTGTATTATCTCACGTATTAATTTAAAAATATTTTTTAAAAAATAGATTTTTTTTAAAAAAAATTTTTTATTATATAATTAAACAAAATTTTTTAAAATATTAATAGGTTCTTTTATTATGAATAAAATTTTTAAAAATAAAAGTGGTACATCGAATTTTCAAATTTCTTTGTTAACTAAAAAAATTAATTTTTTACATTCTCATTTTATAACACATAAAAAAGATCATAGTAGTCGTAGAGGTCTTTTAAAAATGGTATCAATACGTCGAAAATTATTAAATTATTTAAAAAAAAAAGATTATTTAACTTATTCAAATTTAATAAAAAATTTAGGTTTGCGTTATTAAAAAAAATAAATCGAATTTTATAAAAATGAAAAATGTATTATTAATGTTTAAAAATATTTTTTCAGAAAAGAGCTATAAGCTCTTTTCGGAAATTTTTAAATATATTTTAAAAATATTGTGATGTATTTTTTCTTTTTATATAAATATATATTAATTATATATTTTTTATTCAAAATCATAATTTATTCCATATATTTTTAATTTTTTATAAAAAAATATATTTAAATAGTTATTTCATTTTGTTGAAAGGATCTAATTTTGCTAAACCCAATTACACATAAATTTTTATATGGTAAAAATATTATTACTTTAGAAACAGGAGTTATTGCACGTCAAGCAACAACATCTATTTTAGCAAGTATGGATGATACAACAGTTTTAGTTACAGTAGTTGGGAAAAAAATTAAACAAAATCATCAAAAATTTTTTCCTTTAACTATTAATTATCAAGAACGAACATATGCGGCAGGTCGTATACCAGGAGGTTTTTTCCGTCGAGAAGGGCGTCCAAGTGAAAATGAAATTTTAATCGCGCGTTTGATTGATAGACCATTACGTCCTTTGTTTCCCAAAGGTTTGTTATGTGAAATACAAATCATTATTACTTTAATTTCTTTAAATCCCGATATTAATCCTGACGTTATTTCTTTAATTGGAACTTCTGCTGCTTTAAACATTTCTGATTTTCCTTTTTTAGGACCGATTGGAGTAGCGCGTGTTGGATATATTAATAAAAAATTTGTTTTAAATCCTACAACAGAAAATATGAAAAATAGTGCTTTAGATTTAATTATATCTGGAACTAAAAAAACTATTTTAATGATAGAAGCAGAAGCTAAAATTTTAACTGAAGAAAAAATTTTGAAAGCAATTTCTTTTGGACATCAACAACAAAATTTATTATTAGATAATATAGTACAATTTTCAAAAAAAACATCTATAATAAAAAAAAATAATTATCTTTCTATTTTAAATTACAATTCTAAGTTATATAAATTTATGTTAAATTTTTTGAAAGATTCTATAAAAAAAGCTTATTTAATACATGTAAAATTAGATAGAGAAAAAAAATTACAAGAAATTAAAGAAAATTTAATAGAATATTGTAATTTAGAATTAGAAGATGTAAGCATTTATGAAATAGAAGAATATTTTTTTTTAATTGAAAGAAATATTTTTCGAAAAAAAATTTTAAAAGAGAATTGGAGAATAGATGGAAGAAATTTTGATATGGTGCGTTCTTTAAATGTAAAAACAGGATTATTATCACGAGTACATGGTTCTGCTTTATTTACACGCGGAGATACTCAAGCTTTAGTTTCAACTACGTTGGGAACTTCACGTGATGCACAAAATTTAGATGATCTTTTAGGAGATCGGATAGACAATTTTTTATTTCATTATAATTTTCCTCCTTATTCTGTAGGAGAAATTGGTATTGTAGGATCTCCAAAACGTCGTGAAATTGGTCATGGTAAATTAGCGAAACGGAGCTTATTAGCTGTTATGCCAAAAATAGATAATTTTCCATATACGATTAGAATCGTGTCTGAAATTACTGAATCTAATGGATCATCTTCGATGGCTTCTGTATGTGGTGCATCTTTGTCTTTAATGGATGCTGGAGTTCCGATAAAGTCATCAGTCGCGGGTATAGCAATGGGATTAATTAAAGAAAAAGAAAAATATGTTATTTTATCGGATATTTTAGGAGAAGAAGATTATTTTGGAGATATGGATTTAAAAGTAGCTGGAAATTATCAAGGAATAACTGCACTACAAATGGATGTAAAAATTACAGATTTTTCTATAAATATTTTAAAAAAAGTTTTATTACAAGCTAAAGAATCAAGATTTTTTATTTTGAATTTTATGGAAAAATCTATTCATATGCCGCGAAGAAATATTTCGAAATTTGCTCCTCGAATACATATTATTAAGATTAATCCCGAAAAAATTAAAGATGTTATAGGAAAAGGTGGGGCAGTTATTCGTATGTTAACAGAAGAAACTGGGACAGTTATAGAAATACAAGATGATGGCACTGTAAAAATTTCAGCAGCTATTGAATCTAAAGCAAAACATGCTATTCGACGTATTGAAGAAATTACAGCTGAAATTGAAATTGGAAAAATTTATTCTGGAAGAGTAATTCGAATTGTAGAATTTGGAGCTTTTGTATCTATTGGAACTGGAAAAGAAGGATTGGTACATATTTCTCAAATTGGTCATAAAAGAATAGAAAAAGTTACAGATTATTTAAGTTTAAACCAAAAGATTTCGGTAAAAGTTTTAGAAATTGATCGTAATGGACGTTTACGTTTAAGTATGAAAAGTGTGTAATAAATTTTTGATAATTTTTTTATTATAAAAATTATATGTTTTAAGTATTATGGAAATAATACTTAGAATAAATTCATCATGACTATCTTACTGACTTATTTTATTGTATAATATAATTTTAAATTATTTTTCAAGAATTTATATTTTTTTTTAAAAAAAAATTTATTGAAACTTTTTTAGATATTTTAATAATATCTTCTTAAAATTATTTAATTTTAGCCAGTTCAAACTCTATAATAAGAAAATATAAAATTTTTTTTTCTGAGTTATGCAGTAGACTGGCCATGGTTATCAAAGAGGCTCATAAACTTCATGACTCATACTTATCAAACTTTTTCTTCTTTTAATTTAAATAGCTATTTATTAGAAGCATTAAAAGATTTAGGGTTTTTAAAACCCTCTCCTATTCAATTAGCATGTATTCCTTTAATTTTAGAAGGAAAAGATGTATTAGGAATGGCACAAACAGGAAGTGGAAAAACTGCTGCATTTGCATTACCTTTTTTACATAATGTTATTATTAATAAAAAAGTACCTCAAATTCTAGTTTTAACACCAACTCGAGAATTAGCTGTACAAGTTTCTTTATCTTTTTTTGATTTAGCAAAATATTTAAAAGGAATTAAAGTATTAGCATTATATGGCGGACAACGATATGAAGTACAATTAAAGTCTTTAAAACAGGGTCCTCAAGTTGTCGTAGGAACTCCAGGTCGTTTGTTAGATCATTTAAAACGAGGAACTTTAAATTTATCGAATTTACATGGATTAGTGTTAGATGAAGCAGACGAAATGTTGCGTATGGGATTTATAGAAGATGTAGAAACTATTATGTCAAAAATACCTAAACAACATCAAACTGCTTTGTTTTCTGCTACAATGCCTAACGTAATACGTCGTATTTCTAGACGTTTTATGAAAAATCCGAAAGAAATAAAAATAAAATCAAATTTTACTACCCGACCAGATATTAAACAAAGTTATTGGTTAGTTCATGGTCGCAAAACAGATGCTTTAATTCGATTTTTAGAATCAGAAGATTTTTCAGCAACTATTATTTTTGTAAAAACTAAAAATGCTACTTTAGAAGTTTCTGAAGCATTAGAAAAAAATGGTTATAATAGTGCAGCATTAAATGGTGATATGAATCAAACTTTGAGAGAGCAAACATTAGAACGATTAAAAAATGGACGTTTAGATATTTTAATTGCTACTGATGTTGCTGCAAGAGGATTAGATGTAGATCGAATTAGTTTAGTTATTAATTATGATATTCCTATGGATGCAGAATCTTATGTACATCGTATTGGACGTACAGGTCGAGCAGGTCGAACTGGAAGTGCTTTATTATTTGTAGAATATCGTGAACGTCGTTTATTACGTAATATAGAACGTGTAGTTAAAATGAATATTCCTGAAGTTCAATTACCAAAAAGTGAAATTATTAGTCAAAGACGTTTACAAAAATTTTCAGAAAAATTGCAAATACAACTCAATAGTTCAAATTTAGAAGAATATCGTTTATTGTTACCTAAATTAAAAATTTCTAATACAGACAATTTTGAATTATTGGCTGCTGCTTTATTGAAAATGGCCCAAGGTGAACGTTTTTTAATTGTAAAACCTGACGAAAAAATTTCATATCCTATACGTTCAAAAAATTTGTCTCGCTCTAATGGAGATAGACGAAAGTTTTCTTACAAAAGAAAAGTTTTTTCGCATACATATAAAAATTCAAAACGCGAAAAACAGATAATGAATGTATATAAAATTTTTGTAGGAAGAAATGATGGCGTTGAAGTACGTCATATTGTTGGTGCTATTGCAAATGAAGGAGATATTAACAGTCGTTTTATTGGAAATATTCGATTATTTTCTGATTATTCTACAGTAGAATTACCAAAAAATTTTTCTTTAAACATTCTAAAAAAATTAGAAAAAACTCGTATTTTAAATAAATTAATTAATATTAAATTGTTACCTCATGTAAAACCTCAAGAATATCGTCGTCTTGTTCCAAAACGTATGAATATACGTTCTTCGAAATTTTTTGAAAAATCTAATACTTATATTCAGAAGAAAAAATAATTTTTTAAAATTTGTTAAATATTTTTTAATATTAAAAAATTTTTTTAATATAAAAATTTTTTTTATTAATATTAATAATTTTATATTTTTTATGCCACATTGTGGCATATATTTTTTTATTTTCTTTTTGTATGAGCAATAACTTCTATTTCTACTAAAGCATCATAAGGTAATTGGGAGACACCAACACATGATCTTGCTGGATATATAGTAGTATATTTTTTAAAAAATTTTTTGTAAGCTGTATTAATAATTTCAAGATTATTTAATTGTGTTGTAAAAATAGTAGTTTTGATAATATCAGAAATTTTAAAATTTTCGTGTATTAATAATGTTTTAATTTTTTTTAAAGTATTGAAAGTTTGATCATATAAATTTGGAAATTTTTTTAATTTTTCATCATATTCAACAAAAATTTGACCTGAAGTAAAAAAAAAATTTTCTACTGTAACAGTATGCGAATAAGGACCATATGTTTTGGTATTACTTAATGAATTCATAAATGTTTTCATAAAATAAAATCTCAAATATTTTTTATTTAAAATAAAATTTTCAAAATATAATATTTAAAACACTAAAAAAAATTTATAATGTTTAAAATTTTTTAAAAATAAAAATATTGTATCTATGTTTAAAATATTATACACTTATTTTTTTATATTTTTTAATATATTTTTTGTTATTTAAATATTTTTTTAAAAGAATCAAAAATACATAAGTTAGAAATTAGAAGAGCTTTAATGGTATGTAATTTATTGTTTGCTTGTTGAAAACTGATGTTATATTTTGATTTAAAAATAGAATGTGTAATTTCTAAACCATTTTTTAAATTGTATAAAGTATGTAATTTTTTTCCTAAAATTGAATCTTGGTTATGTAATGCTGGTAAGCAATGTAAGATTTTAATATTAGGATTTTTTGTATGATAAATTAAATTTTCGTTAACTTGATAGGGTAATAGATCTTTAATTTTTTTAGTCCAACAATTTTCATTTTCGGTCATAGAAACCCAAACATCTGTATAAATAAAATGTATTTTTTTAGTTCCTATAGAAATGTTTTCTGTATATTGAATATTATTTATTTTTGAAGTTGTATTATAAATATATTTTTCTAAAAATTCTTTTTTAGGCCAATATTTTTTTGGTGCAATAATGGTTAATTGAAATTTTAGAATTTTTGCTGCTTCTAATAAAGTATTAGAAATATTGTTTTGAGCATCTCCAATATAAGCGCATTTTATTTCAAAAAAAGATAAATTTGGATATATTTCTTTCATAGTGAATATATCTGCTAATACTTGTGTAGGATGAAATTTTTGTGTTAAACCATTCCAAACAGGTATTTTTGCATATTTTTTAAATAATTTGATTGTGTTATGAGAATTACCTCGATATTGAATACCATCATACAATAAGTTAAAAATTTTTATAGAATCTTCAATAGATTCTTTATGTTTAATATGAGTATCTGAAGGATTTAATATAGTTGTATAAGCACCTTGTTCATATGCTGCTATTTCAAACGCACATCGTGTACGTGTTGATGTTTGCTCAAAAATTAAAATAATTTTTTTATTTTTTAAATATTTTATTTCTTTGTTTTTTTGTTTTTTTTTCTTTAAAATTTTAGAAAAATTTAACAAATATAAAATTTCTTGAGAGGTAAAATCTGAAAATTTTAAAAAACTTTTATTATATAATGTTTTCATTTTTTATATCCATTTGATATGATATATTTTAAAAAAATATAATTTTTAAGAGAAAAATAATTAAAATATAACATATTTATACAATAATTTAATTTTTTATTAAAATTTTTATATATAAAAATTTAATGTAAAAAAAATTATATGTTTATGTTATTTGTATTTTTAAAATTTTTATTAATATTTAATTTAAAAAAGGTTGATATGGATAAAATTTATAATTCACTTTTAGTAGAATCATTTTTTCAAAAAAAATTTAATCAGAAAGATCGTAATATTTTGCAATCTATTACTGAAACATCTAAACAATATTGTATTATGATGCCTCCTCCAAATGTAACAGGTACATTGCATATGGGACATGCATTTCAACAAATTATTATGGATACTTTAATAAGATATCATGATTTATTAAATTATAATACTTTATTACAGATTGGAACTGATCATGCCGGTATTGCAACGCAAATAATGGTAGAAAAAAAATTATTAGATAAAGAAGGAAAAAATAAATTAGATTATACTAAAGAAGAATTTATAAATAAAATTTGGATTTGGAAAGAAAAAACAGAACGCAATATTTTAAATCAAATTAAAAAATTAGGTATTTCAGCTGATTGGACAGATGTTCGATTTACTTTAGATAAAAAATTTTCTCATGCAGTAAATATAGTTTTTAAAAAAATGTATTTAGATAAATTAATTTATCAAAAAAAAAAAATGGTATATTGGGATCCTCAATTAAAAACTGTAGTTTCTGATTTAGAAGTTGAACATAAAGAATCCGATAGTATTATGTGGTATATTAAATATTTTTTAGTAGATTCTTTAGAAACTAATGAGAAAAAAGAAAAAAAATATTTAGAAATTGCAACTACTCGTCCTGAGACATTATTAGGAGATACTGCTTTAGCAGTTCATCCCGATGATATTCGATATCAAAAATATATTGGAAAATTTGTGTGCGTACCTATTATAAATAGAATTATTCCAATTATTAGTGATATATCAGTGAATTTAAAATTAGGTACTGGATGTTTAAAAGTTACCCCAGCACATGACTTTAATGATTATGAAATTTCTAAAAGACATAAATTATATGTAATTAATATTTTTTCAGAAACAGGAAAAATTTTAAAAAAATTAGAAATTTTTAATTATAAAGGTAAATTATCATCTTTTTTTAGTTCAAAAATTCCACGTTTATTTCAAGAAAAAGATCGTTTTATAGTTAGAAAATTATTAGTTGATATGTTAAAGAAAAAATATTTTTTAAGTAAAATTGAAAAAAATAAAAATTTTGTCCCATATGGAGATCGTAGTGGAATTTTATTAGAACCTAAATTAACGAATCAATGGTTTTTGCGTACAAAAAAATTATCAAAAATTGCTATTAATATGGTTAAAAAAAAAAAAATTGTTTTTGTTCCATCACAATACAAAAATTTATTTTTGTCTTGGATGGTAAATATTGAAGATTGGTGTATTTCACGACAATTGTGGTGGGGTCATCGTATTCCGGTATGGTATGATAAATTTAATAATATTTATGTAGATTCTGACGAAGAAAAAATTCGAAAAAAATATGGTTTTAAAAAAAATTTTTATTTATTTCAAGATCCTAATGTATTAGATACATGGTTTTCTTCTAGTTTATGGACATTTGCAGGATTAGGATGGCCGAAAATTACAAAGAAATTTAAATATTTTCATCCTACTAATGTATTAATTAGTGGTTTTGATATTATTTTTTTTTGGATTGCGCGTATGATCATGATGACAGGATATTTGATAAAAGATCCTATTTCTAATAATTCATGCGTTCCATTTAAAACAGTATATATTACTGGATTAATTTGTGATGAATTAGGAAAAAAAATGTCTAAATCAAAAGGAAACATTTTAGATCCTTTAGATATGATATATGGCATTAGTTTACAAAAATTAATTAAAAAACGAACACAGAATCTTTTGAAAACAAAGATGGTACAAGATATTGCGAAAAAGACTATTCAAAAATTTCCTTTTGGTATTGAAGCATATGGAATTGATGCATTAAGATTAACATTTTTATCTTTATCTTCAACTAGTAGATATATTCATTGGGATATGAATCGTTTAAAAGGATACAAACATTTTTGTAATAAACTATGGAATGTAAGTCGTTTTATTAAATTACAAATTGATAAAAAATATATGAAAATTTTGAAAAAAAAATATATTTTTTCAATTTTAGATAAATGGATATTTTTTAAATTAACAAATTTAATTAAAAAATATCATGAAAATTTTAAACAATTTCGTTTTGATTTGTTAATTAATTTATTATATGATTTTGTTTGGTATCAATTTTGTGATAAATATATTGAGAATTTAAAATATTTTTTTTCTTTAAATTATTCTATTCAAAAATATTATTTTTTAAATAATTCTATAAAATTATTAAAATTTATATTAATTTTGTTAAATCCAATTATTCCTTTTATTACACAATATATTTGGAATGACATGTATAATTTTTTAAAAAATTTTTCTAAAAAAAAAAAAATTGTACATTTTAAAAAGATAAATTGTGTTATTTTATATCAAAAATCTTTTGAATTTATTGAATGGTTTCATAAAATTATATCAGAACTACGTAAAATTCGTGTAAAATATCATTATACATATAATTATCTTTTTACTATTTATATAAAAAATTTTTCTTTAGATAAAAAAATTTTTATAAATGAAAATTATGTTTTTTTAAAAAATATTGCACATCTAAAAAAAATAATTTTTTTGAAAAAAATAAAAGTTTTAAAAAATTTTTTATTTTTTGTTATTGATCAAATTGAAGTGTATGTTGTATTGTCATTAAAAAACTATTTAAAATATCAATCTTTTAAAATAGATATGCAAATTATTGAAATAAAAAAAAAAATTAAAAAATTAAAATTACAATTATGTAATACTCAATTTTTATTATATGCTCCAAAACATATTATTTCAGAAAAAAAAAAATTATTACAACAGTATACACAAATTAAAAATAAATTATATATTCAAAAAAAATAATTAAATATTTTTTTAAAAAAAAATAAAAAATATTATATTTTTAGAAAATTATTAAAGAATTATGGAGATTCTGATAATATATGAAATTATTAAAAAAATTTGTTTCAAATAAAATTTTAAAAAAAAAAATATTAATAGATACAACAAAACGATTTGTTTTATCTTTTTATAAATATTTTTTTATTGTTAATCCACAAAAAATTTTAAATAAAATAAAAATTATTTTTGAACAAAATAATGTTTTAGGTCGAATTTATATTTCGTATGAAGGAATAAATGCTCAAATTAGTGTCCCAGAAAATTTTATTAATAAAATTGTATATTGTGTTCAGAATTTACATATTGATTTAAAAAATTTAAAAATTCAAAAAGAAATACATAATCAAAAAATGGCATTTTGGAAATTAATAATAAAAATACGTCCTCAAATTGTTTCTAGTCAAATAAAAAATTTTTTCTTTAATCCTAAAAAAGTAGGAAAACATATCAATGCCAGAACAGTAAACAAATATATACATAATAAAAATTATGTTTTTGTTGATATGAGAAATGATTATGAATATCAAATTGGTCATTTTAAAAATTCTATCATATGTTCTGCTAATACTTTTCGAAAACAATTAAAAAACTTACCTAAATTTTTAGAGAAATTTAGAAATAAAAATATAGTTTTATATTGTACTGGAGGGATACGTTGTGAAAAAACTTCTTCTTTTTTACTTTTTTTAGGTTTTAAAAATGTTTTTCAAATTAAAGGTGGAATTTTAGGGTATATTCATGAATCTAAAAAAAAAAAATTGCCTATTTATTTTTTAGGTCGATTATTTGTATTTGATTCTAGATTAGAAGAACGAATTACACAAGATATATTTTCAAAATGTAAAAATTGTAATAATTTTACAAATAATAAATATATTAATTGTAAAAACAATTTTTGTCATTTATTATTTATTCAATGTAATGTCTGTTCTTCTATATTTCAGTCTTTTTGTTCAAAAAAATGTCAAATTTTTAAAAAAACATTTTGTTAATTTATGAATTACATTTTAATAGTTATATAGAAGAAAATTCTAATATTTTTTATATATTATTTTTGATTTTTTAACATTTCTAAAAATTCCCATCTTAAAAATTTTTTTTGTATTTTTTTTTTTTTTATAGATAATATTGATAATATTTGTTGTATTTCTTTTTTATTTTGTTTATAAAATTTTTTTGTGTAAACTTTTTTTTCAATTTTTTGAACTTCTTTTTCTAATATTTCTAATTTTTGAGGTAGAATTTCTAATTCTTTTTTTAAATCGTATGTGAATTTTGATAATATTATTTTTTTTTTATATTTTTTTTTTTTTATTTTTTTTTCAAGTTTTTTTTTAATCGTTTTATATTGTACATCTTTAATAATTTCTCCATTATCAGTAAAATACCAAAATTTTTTTGCAATATTTTGTAGAAAAAAACGATCATGACTAACTAAAAAAATAGTTCCTGGATAATTTTTTAAAATTTTTTCTAAAAATAATAAAGTAGTAATATCTAAATCATTAGTTGGTTCATCTAAAATTAAAACATGACTTGGTTTTAAAAATAATTTTAATAATAATAATCGATTAATTTCTCCTCCTGATAAAATATTAACTGAAGAATAAATTTTTTCTACAGAAAAATTAAATTTTTTTAATAATCCAAAAATATTATATGTTCTATTTTTTAAAACGAAATTTTCTTGATTTATAGAAATATTTTCTAAAATAGTATTATTTTTTTTGATTTTTTTTCTTTCTTGGTCTAAATAAGATATTTTTATGTTTTGTCCTTTCTTAATAATTCCATTTTTAATAGATATTTTTTTCAATAATATTTTTAATAAGCTACTTTTTCCACATCCATTTGGTCCAATCAAAGCAATTTTTTCTCCATATATAACTTTTTCTGAAAAATTTTTTATTAAGTATTTTTCATTTCTTTTAAAAGAAATATTTTGTATATCAAAAATTATTTTATTAGTTTTTTTTAGTGAATTTATTAATAAAGGTAATGGTTCAAGATTATTTTCTGAAATATTATTTTGAATTTTCAATTTTTTAAATTTTTTTAGACGTCCTTCATTACGGGTACGACGAGCTTTAATACCTTTTTTAGACCATATTTCTTCTATTTTAAATTTTTTTTCAAATTTTATTAATTTTTTATTTTCAATTTCATTTTTATTTTTTTTTTTTTTTAAAAAATCATCAAAATTTTTTATCTTCCATATTGTTAGTTCTTTATTTTCTAAAAAAAATATTTTAGTAGTAATATTATCTATAAAGTTTCGGTCATGTGAAGTAAATAAAATAGCACCATGAAAATTGAGTAAATATTTTTCTAACCATTCAATACTAAAAACATCTAAATGATTAGTCGGTTCATCTAATAATAGTAAATCAGCTGTGTTAATTAGCGTTCGAGCTAAATTCACTTTTCTTAACCACCCCCCTGATAATGAATTTAATGTAGCATATTTTTTTAATTTTAAAATTTTAATTAATTTATTAATTTCTGAATGTTTTTGCCATAATAGGTTATCATTTTCTTGATATAATATATTTTCTGATTTTTTTTTTTTTAAAAAATCATCATATTTTAATAAAAGAACATGTTTTTTTCCTATACCTTTACAGATAAATTCATATACTGTTTCATTTGTTCTTTCAGGGAGTGTTTGTGTTAAATAAGAAATTTTTATGTTCTTTTTTAATAGAAAAGAACCAGAATTTAAAGAAATTTTTTTTTTAATAATTTTTAACAATGTTGATTTTCCAGAACCATTATCTCCTAACAAACAAATTTTTTCTTTTTTTTGCATAACAAAATTAATTTTTTTAAAAATTTCAATTTTATTAAATTGTAAGGTACCATTTTTAATACTTAATAACATTTTAGAAATCCTATAAAATTTTGAAACAATATTTTTTTTATTAATTTTTTAAAATATATATTAGATATATAAAATTTTATTATTTTAAATACATAATTATATAATAAAAATTAATAAATTTTATTAGTATTGAATAAAATATTTTTTAAACATAAAGAAATATTTTAGTTTTTTTAATTATCCATATATAATATAAAAAAATATTTTATATATTTTAATATACAAAACTTTTTAATATAATATTAAATATTTTTATTAAAAAATATATATTTTTTATATAAAAAAAACAAATTTTATTTTTTTTATAAAAAATATTCATATGTTTTTAAAAATTAGGAAAATTAAATAATAATGAAAGTAACTCTTCTTTCGGATATTTTTTTGAAAAAAAAAAACATTAATACAGTAATTTTAATAAATGGTTGGGTACGTAATCGCCGTGATTCTAAATCCGGAATTTCTTTTTTAGATATATATGATGGATCCATTGTTACTACATTACAGGTTATTGCTAAAAATACATTATCTAATTATGTTACAGAAATTTTAAAATTAACTATTGGATGTTCCGTAAAAATTGTAGGTAAATTAATTCATTCTTTACATAAAAAAAATATTTATGAATTAAAAGCTCATTTAATTCAAGTAATAGGTACTGTTTCTTCCCCTAAAAGTTATCCTATGTCTGCTAAAAGACATACTTTAGAGCATTTACGTAATTTTTGTCATTTGAGGCCAAGAACTAACATCATTGGCGTAATTTCTCGTATTCGAAACACTGTTTTTTATACATTACATAAATTTTTTCAATCTAAACAATATTTATGGGTAGCGACTCCGATTATTACTAGTATTAATACTGAAGGCGGGGGAGATATGTTTAAAATTTCAATGTTAGATACTTCAAATTATGAATTAAATAAAAAAATAAAAAATTTTAAAAAAAAATTTTTTAATCGGTCAGCTTTTTTAACTGTTTCAGGTCAGTTAACATTAGAAGCTTATGCATGTTCATTGTCAAAAGTATATTCTTTTGGACCAGTTTTTAGAGCTGAAAATTCTAATACAAAAAAACATCTAGCAGAATTTTGGATGTTAGAAATGGAAAAAGCTTTCACAACTGTAAAAAAAATTTCTAATTTTTCAGAAATTTTATTAAAACATGTTATTCAAAAAGTTTTAGAAAAAAATTCTTTGGATTTGTCTTTTTTGAAAAAATATATTGATAATAATATTTTTATTCGTTTAAAAAAAATTTTAAATATTAATTTTTTTCACATTGAATATAAAGAAGCATTAGATATTTTATTAAAAAATTCTCATTTATTTTCAGAAAAAATTTTTTGGGGAATAGATTTTAATACTATACAAGAAAAATATTTAGTTGAAGAGTATTTTAAAGCACCAGTTGTTATTTATAATTATCCAAAAAATATTAAACCTTTTTATATGAAACTAAATTCCGACGAAATAACGGTTTCTGCATTTGATATTTTATTTCCTCTTGTTGGAGAAATTATAGGAGGATCAGAACGTGAAGATCGTTTTTCTATTTTAGAAAATCGTATGAAAATTTTTAAAGAAACACAAAAAGATTATCATTGGTATCAAGATTTAAGAAAATACGGAACTATCCCACATGCTGGTTTTGGTTTAGGTTTCGAAAGATTAATATTATATATTACAGGGTTAAACAATATCCGTGATGTAATACCATTTCCTCGTTCTGTTGGAGATTTAAAGTTTTAATTTTTTTTTAAACAAAGGTACTTATTATTAATAATCATAAAAAAATTGATAGATCATGTTCAAAAAATATTTTTACATTTTTTTAAAAAATTTTACATGATCTATCAAAATTTTTTTGAATAGATTTTAAAAATATTATCTTTCTTATTATTTTGATAAAAGAGGTCCTAAAAATTTTCCTCCAAGAAGATGTAAATGAATATATTTTATTTCTTGTCCAGCATGTTTATTACAATTTAAAATTAATCGGTATCCTGTTTTATGAATTCCAATTTTTTTTGCAATTTTAGTTGCAGCATAAAACATATGCATAAAAAAAAATTTATTTTCTTTAGTAACATCGTTTGCTGTCGGGATTAATATGTTAGGAATAATTAAAATATGTATTGGTGCTTTTGGATATTTATCATAAAATGCTGTTACTTTTTTATCTTGATAAATAAGATTTTTTTTTTTTGATATAATTTGAGAAAATATCATTTCTACATTCATAAATTTAGATCGTTAAAATTAAAAAATATTTTTTTATAAAAAAAATTTTTTGTCTTGAAAAAAATAATAATAAAAAATTTTTATTATATTTTATCATTTATTTTAAATATTTAAAAGAAGACAGATTAAATAGAGTAAAAAAATTTTTTTGAAGAATAGTAATAAATTCAAAAAAATCTTTTTTTAATAATTTTGCTATATATTGAGCAATTTCATATAAAAATTTTGGTTGATTTTCTTGTCCACGATAAGGGACAGGAGTTAAATAAGGTGAATCTGTTTCTATTAATAATCTATTTAATGGAATAAAATGTAAAATTTTTCGTAAATTATTAGCATTTTTAAAAGTAATAATTCCAGAAAAAGAAATATAAAAATTTAAATCTAATAATTTTTTTACCATATCTAAATCTTCAGTGAAAGAATGTAAAATTCCAGAACATAAATATGCATTTTCTGATTTTAAAATACGAAGAGTTTGTATTTTTGATAATCGACTATGAACTATTATAGGTTTTTTAATTTTCTTTGCAATTTGTATATGTTGTATAAATAACTTTTCTTGTTTAATTTTATTTATAGAATTTTTTAAAAAATCTAATCCAGTTTCTCCAATAGCGATAACTTTTTTCATTTTAGAAAATTCTTGAATTAAATAAATATCTTTTTTTTTATGTTCGCATAAAGGATGCAATCCGCAAGAAAAAAAAATATTTTTTTTTTGTATAGATAATAACAAATTTTTAAAATTATTTATAGAAATAGATATAGTTAAAATTATTTTAATATTTTTTTCATACGCTTCAGATAAAATATTATCTAATGTTTTTTTTTTAAAATTTAATAAATTTAAATGACAATGAGAATCAATTAAAAACATTTTTTTTTTCCTTATAATGATTTTAATTTTCTAAATTTTTTTTTAGTAATATTGTAGTATATAAAACTTGTTCGATAATTAAGATTTCTTTATCAATACCTAAAATATTACATAAACAAAAATTACATTTTAACCAAGAAAATAACATTTTATTCAAAATTTGATATGAATATTCTTTTGAAAATTTTTTTAAAAAAGATATTTGGTCTAAATTTTGAATATTAATTTTTTTTTTACTTAAAAGTTTGATAGCATCTAAAATTAAAAAACAAATCCAAAATATTAAATCTGGATTATTAATATATTTAAAAGCATTAATTAAAATTAAATATTTTCTATTGATATAATAATTTTTAAAAATATTTATAATTTTAATGCGTTGAGAAAATAATACGTTGTTTAAAAAAAAATTAGCAGAAAAAGGTGAATAATTATATAATCTTAAAGAAGTCTGAATTAAATTTAAAGAAATTTTTTTTTTAATGTTTTTTTTTTTTAACCATAAAATTCCTTCTTTTTCCGTAGGAACGGATAAATTATAAAAAATTGCTCGACTTCTTAAAGTAGATATCATATGTTGAGAATTATTAGTATAAAGAAAAAAAAAAGTGTTTTTTGGAGGTTCTTCACAAGTTTTTAATAATGTATTTGATGCCTCATGTGTTAAATTTAAAATATTTGAAAACCATAATATTTTTTTGTTTCCTTGTTGAGCTGTAGTATAAATTTTCAAAATTACATTTCGTATTAAATCAATTCCAATTTTTTTTTTATTTTTGTCTTTAATATCATAAAAATCTGGATGTATTTTTAATTTCATTAAATAACAAGAAGTGCATTTGTTACAATAATACATTTTTTTTTTTTTTAAACATAAAAAAAAAGTACTAATTTCATAAACTAATTTTTGAATTCCTATATCATAAGTTGATTGTAATAAAATAATTGGATGTAATTTTTTTTTTTTGTATAACGTAATAATTTTTGTATAATATTGAGATAACCACGAAATAGAAAAGTTCATTTTATTTTTTGTAACCATGTGAAAAGAGAATTTTGTAAATTTTTATATACTATTTTTTGCGGTAAATTTGCATTGATATGAATAACATTTTTTTCTTTTTTACATTGTTTTAAATATTCCTTTCTAATTTTTTCAAAAAAAGATAGATTTTTTTTTTCGATATTATCTAATTTTCCTCTTTTTAAAATTCTTTTTAAGCTGTTTTTTATTGTAACGTCTAAATATAATATCAAATCTGGTTTAAAATTTTTTAAAAGTAAAAAACTTATATTTTTAATAAAATTATGTTTTTTTTGAGAATTATAACCTTGATATGCATATGTAGACATTTCATATCGATCACTTAATACCCAAATTCCTTTTTTTAAAGCAGGATAAATAATTTTTTCAGTTAAATGAAAACGTGATGCATATAATAAAAGTACCATAGTTTTATAATTTAATGGTTCTTTCGAAGTATTAAATTTAATAAATTGACGTATTTTTTCAGATAAAAAGGTACTTCCTGGCTCACGTATAGAAATAATTTTTTTAATTCCAAATTGATATAAAATTTTTTTTATGTATAAACATGAACTTGTTTTTCCCGAACCTTCTATACCTTCTACTACAATAAATTTTCCTGGTTTCATAAAATTTGATCTTAAAGATTAAAATTAAGTTAATTTTTTGAAAAATATAATTTTTTAAATATAAATATTATATAAAAAATTAATAATATTTTTAAAAAAATTTTATTGTATGTTTTATAATTTTATAGAATAATTATTTTTTTACATTTTTTACAATATGATCAATAATATTTTGTACAGTTTTTAATGTATTAAAATTAGTTTCATTTAATTCTATTTTAAATTTTTCTTCTATTAACATAATTAATTCAATCATATCTAAAGAATCTGCTTTAAATTTTTCAGAAATAATATAATTATTTTTAATTTTTTCAATAGGATAATTAAATTGTTTTGAAATAATTTTTTTTACACAATTTTGAATATTATTCATTTATAATCCTTTAATTTTTTAAGATGGAAATAATTAAAAAAAAATGTTTTTATAAAGATTTTTTATTTATAACATTAACATTCCACCATTAATATGTATAGTTTGTCCTGTAATATAAGTACTTTTTTTAGATATTAAAAATAATACCATATTTGAAATATCTTTAACAGTGCCAAAATTTTTTATAGGAATTTGATTAATATTATTTTTTATATTTTTTAAAATTTTTTTTGTCATATTTGTTTTTATATATCCAGGGGCAATAGAATTTGCAGTAATTCCAAATCTTGCTACTTCTAAAGCTAAAGACTTCATAAAACCAATCATACCAGCTTTTGAAGCAGAATAATTTGTTTGTCCTATATTTCCTTGATATGCGTTTACAGAACTAATAAAAATAATTCGACCCCATTTTTTTTTTATCATATTCGGAATTAAAAATTTTGTTAAATAAAAACAAGAATTTAAATTAATTAAAATAACGTCGTTCCAATTTTTTTCAGACATATTAATTAATAAATTATCTTGTATAACACCAGAATTATGTATTAAAATATCTATTGTATTAAATTTTTTTATAATTTCATATAATTTTTTTTTGGTATTTTGAATATTTAAAAAATTTATTAAAATTCCTGTTCCACTTTTATTAACTAATTTTTTAATTTTTTTTACTCCTAATAAAGTTTTAGAAGTTCCAATAACGTAAATATTTTTTTTAATAATTTTTTTTAAAATAGATTTTCCAATTCCACGATTAGCACCAGTAATTAAAGCTATTTTATCATATTTTTTTTTCATTTTATATTTTTTATTATTTTCATTGTTTTAAAAAAATTTTTTAAGGGGTCAGTAGAATATGTATGTTGAATTTTATTATAAAAGTTTATTTTTGTTAAAGTATTTCCAAAACCCATTTCTATAAAAATATTAATATTTTTTTTTTTTATAAATTTAAGAGTATTTTTCCATAAGACTGGTTTATAAAGTTGTTGATATAAACTTTTTTTTATTTCTTTTGAAGACGTTAAAATTTTTGTTTTAGTAGAGCATAAAACATTTATTTTAGATGTTTGGAAAAAAAAATGTTTTAAAAATGTGAAAAATTTTTTAGAATCTTTTTTTAAAAGCGAACAATGTAAACACAAAAAAATTGGTAGCGGAATAACATATATTTTATTTTTTTTTTTAAAAAATTTTATTACTTTTAAAACTGCTATTTTTTGACCAGAAATAACAATTTGAGTTTTTGAATTTATGCAAGCAATCGAAACTTTTTGATAATCTTGTGAAACCTTTTGGCAAATTTTTTTAATAACAGATAATTTTTCACCAATAATAATATACATTAATGTAGATATATTTTTTAAACTATTTTTAATAATTTGATTTCTTTTTTTTAATATTATTAAGGCATTTTTAAAACTAAGAATATTACTACATATTAACGCAGAATAATGCCCTAAACTATGCCCCGCCATAATATGAGGAATAAAAGATATATTTTTTGTCCATTCTCGATATAAAGCTACAGAAATACTAATTATTACATAAGGTAAATATTTTGTTTTCAAGGGTAAATTATATTTTAAATTTTTTAATAAATTATAATTTAAAAATTGAGATGCTTCTTCTAATGTTTTATTAAAAATATTTCTTTTTATATTTAAATATAAATTTTTTTGTAAATTTTGTAAATTTTGACCAGGAAATAATATTGAAATTTTTTTCATAATTTGCTTTATTATTTATTTTTTGAAAAATATATGTGTAAAAAAATGTTTTTGAATACAGTATTTAAATTTCTAAATACTGTATTATAAAAAATATAATTTTAGAATAATATTTTTGATTAAAAAATTTTTTTTCCTTTATAATATCCTTTTAATGTCATATGATGACGGATATGAGTTTCTCCTGAAATTTTATCAATTGAAAATGTATGTTGTTTGATAACATCATGCATTCTTCTCATGTTTCTTTTGGAACGACTAGGTTTACTTTTTTGAACAGCCATTAGGATTTCCGGATATTTTAATGTTAGAATGACTTATTTTAAAATTTATTAAAAATTTTATTTTTTAGAAAAAAAACTTAAATTTTTTTTAAAAATTTTATCTAAAGGTGCATAAATACATATATTTTTATTAGTTTCAGGATGTAAAAAAGTTATTTTATATGCATGTAAAAGTAATCTTTTTTTTTTATAAAACTTAATTTTTGAATCTAAAATAGAATTTCCATATTTTGGATCATATAATACAGGATGACCACTTTGTGCTGCATGAATACGAATTTGATGTGTTCGCCCAGTTATTGGTTTAATGATTACCAATGTACAATTAGAAAAAATTTTTTTTATTAAAAAAATAGTTTTAGATGGTTTTCCATTTTTATGTATTGTTACTATATTAAATTTTTTTTTTCTATATGTTTTTAAAATAGGTAAATCTATAATAATTTTTTGTTTTTTTAACATACCATGCAATACAGATATATAATATTTTTTTATTTTTTTTTCTCTTAATTGTTGATGTAAATTTTTTAAAGTTGATCTTTTCTTAGCTAATAATAAAATTCCTGAAGTATCTTTATCTAAACGATGTATTAATTCTAAAAATTTAATATCGGTACGAATTGTCCTAAAAATTTCTATAATTCCTGATTGAATACCACTACCTCCATGTACAGAAAATCCGTATGGTTTATTTAATATTATTAAATGTTGATCTTCATATAAAATATTTTTTAATATTTTTTGTTTTATTTTGAAATTACACGATATTTTTTTTATTTTAATAGGTTCAATTTTTATATTAAATAAATAAATTATATCATTTTTTTGTAATTTATAAGATGGTTTTTTTTTTTTTTTATTAATTAATATTTTTCCAATTCGTAAATTTTTATAAATTAAACTTTTTGGTAATGTTTTAAATTTATTAAATAAAAAATTATCAATTCTTTGAAAAATAAAATC
Source organism: Buchnera aphidicola (Tuberolachnus salignus) (assembly GCF_900016785.1). Lineage (NCBI taxonomy): Bacteria > Pseudomonadati > Pseudomonadota > Gammaproteobacteria > Enterobacterales > Erwiniaceae > Buchnera > Buchnera aphidicola. Next base: position 256,844 of record NZ_LN890285.1, on the reverse strand, counting down.
TTTTTGAATACTGAATACATAATTTTTTTTCATGAGTATTTTAATATTATTTTTTAAAAATATAAAATAATTTTTTTTATTTTGTTTTTTATAAAAAAAATAAAAAAATTTATTTATATTTGTGAATATTTTAAGAGTTTTTTAAATAATTATTTGAATCTATAATTTGTTGTTGAATAATTTTTAAAAATCCGAGATCTTTTTGGCTTAATTGTTTAGAAAGACAATTAATACACATATCTGTATAAAATAAATTATAATTATCTGGGTTAATTTGAGGATTTAAATTTTTATTAGAATTATTAATACTTTGTAACATAATTTTTACAAAAATTGTTTGTATTTGCGAAGCTATTTTTTTTAAATTAGCAACAGAAATCTTATTTTTTTGTATTAAAAAATTTTTTTTGAATATTTTTTTTTTGTTATTAATTTGTAAATATTTAAATGTAGTCATGTTATATTATTTTAATTTGAGCTTTAATTAAGTTTTTGTTTTTTAAAGATTTTAAAATAGAAAAAATATGTGAAATTGGTAAATTTAAAAATTTTAATGCATGTATGATATTCGTTAAACGAGTTTTTTTAAATATTTTTTTAGCAAAATGTTTAGAAGTTTTTGAAGTAGTTGATGATGTTTTACGAATGTTATGAATATTTAAAAATATATGTTTTTTAATAATTTTTGCAGTATTTAAATAAATTTCATGTTTTAAAGTAATTTCATTTTTTTTAGGTTTTAAAAAGATAATATTTTTTTTTTCTAAATGAATATTAATTTTAAAATGTAAAATATTATTCATTATATGTATTTGTTCTTTTTTTTGTTTGGGAACTTTTATACATATAATTTTAGAATTTAAAGGATATGCCGCATTTGGATAATTTTTATTAATACAATCACTAATTTTTTGAGCTACATTAAAATTTTTTGAATTAAGTCTCAATTGTAATAGTCCAGAATTATTAAGAGTATATTTATATGTTTTTTCTATTATAGCTCCATTTAATATTTTTACATTATTTTTTATTTTGTGATGATCTAAATCATTAATTTCATTGTCTAAATTATGAATTATTGAAGCATGTCCTTGAGCGGTCCCGTATCGAATTCCATTAACATCTTTTAAAGGTGTCATCAACAATGTGCCATTTTGTAAATTTTGAGCGTTTCCAATCGAAGAAACATAGATTGGAATTTTTTGACCTATATAATTAAATTCTGGCAATTCAGCAGTTACTATTACAGCAGCAACATTTTTAGTTTGAATATTACGTTTATGTTTAATATTCAATCCCATGTTTTTAAAAAGATTTAACATTGTTTGTAATGTAAATGAAGAATGCGGAATACGATCTCCACTATTAGGTAAACCTACCATTAAACCATACCCCATTAAAGGAATGGTAGAAGAACCGGAAACATGTGTTAAATTTTTGATAGTATATTCTGCTGCATATGTAAAATTTATCATTGTTATTACAAAAAAAATATAAAATATTATTTTATAGGGTATAAAAGTTTTCATTAAAATACCTTGAAAAAATTATAAAAATCTTAAAAATTTTCTAAATTCAATTTTTTTCTAAAAATAAAAAAATTTTATAAATTTTTTTTTGAAGTTGTTTAAAAAGCTAGTTTTTTTTTTGATCTTTCGTGTCGTATATTGAATATATTTATGAGAAACTTTTGACGAAGAAATTTTATTATGTTTAATAGAATTTGGATTTAAGACTCCAGAAAAATATATAGATTCTATATTTCCATTAATAAAAATAGAATTTTTTCCAGATACTTGTAAATTTCTATTGGGTAAAATTTTTTTAATTGTTACAGTAATTAAACCGATAAAAGTATTTTTTTCTATTGATCGATTCGTATCTGTAGAAAATTTGTTTCCAATAGTATTTAATAATGGAATTGTATGTATTTTTTTTTTTTGAAAAATTTTGTTTATTAAATAAAAAACAAAAGATTGAATTTTTAAAAAATTTTTTCCAGTATTATGTAAATTATTATATGTTTTGTTTTTTGCCATGATGTTTTCGTGTAAAAAAACAGTGATATTATCACCAATTTGATATTGAGGATGATCTTCAAACCAATTATGATAATAATATCTTTTATACATTTCTTTATTTTTATATTTTTGTGTAAATTTTGTATTTTGTACAGAAGAATCAATAACGTTACTATAACTAACATTTAAAAAAAACAGAGATAATATTAATAAAAATAATTTTAAAATTTTTATAAAATGTTTAAAAACAGATTTTTTTTTCATTTTTTCATAATTATAATTGAGTTAATTTTTGTAACATTTGATCAGTAGCCGTTAATACTTTACTATTAATTTCATATGCGCGTTGCGCTTGTATCATATTAACTAATTCTTCTGCAACATTTACATTTGAAGTCTCTAAAAAGCCTTGATATAATTCTCCATATCCTATGTTTCCAGGTTTTCCTTCTATTGCTTCTCCAGAAGAAGAAGTAGATTTATAACAATTTGATCCTACATTTTTTAATCCTGAAACATTAGGAAAATTAAAAATAGTATATTGACCTAACATTTGAGGTTCTATAGAATCTTTTGTTCTAGAGGTCACAATACCTTCACGATCAATTTTTAAAGTTTCAGCGTTTTCTGGAATTTTGATTTCTGGAGATACAACATAACCATGATGAGTTACTAATTGTCTTTTCGAGTTAATTTGAAATGAACCATCACGTGTATAAAGTGAATGTTTATTTGGTAATAAAATTTTAAAAAATCCTTCTCCATTAATAACTAAATTTTTCCAAGAATGAGTTTTTGAAAAATTTCCCATAGTAAAAATTTTTTCCGTAGCGATTGGTCTTACACCTGTTCCTATTTGTATTGAATTCGGTTTTTTAGATTTTTTTTGGGTAATTAAATGAGAATGATTTAAATTTTTATAAATTAAATCTTCAAAAATTGCATGCGATCGTTTAAATCCTGTAGTATTAACGTTTGCTAAATTATTCGCAATAACGTTCATATTAATTTGTTGTGCTTCAAGTCCAGTTTTTGCAATCCATAATGTTGACATCATAAAAATTTTCCTTACTAATATTTACAGAACACCGTTTAATAAAGTATTTGATTTTTCTTCATTTTCTTGTTCAGTAGAAATTGTTTTCATATTTGATTCAAAATTTCGAACAGAAGCCATCATATTAATTAAGTTTTCAGTAATATTAACATTACTTTCTTCTAATTCATCTGTAATTTCTGGAGTATCAATACCAAAACGACGTAATTGGTTTTGTGTATATTTAATCATTCCAGTATCTTTTAGAAAATATTTTCCATGATTAATATATAATAAATCTTCTGGTAAAAATTTTAATACTTTTATTTGTCCTAAAAATTTTTGTGATAATTTATTATTTTTTTTAAAATTTAAGACAACTTTTCCATCAGATAAAATTTTTGGCATTTTATGGGTTGGAGAAATAATAGTTTCATCATTAACATTTAAAATTGGTAATTTGTTTAATAATAATTCTCCTTTTTTATTTAATTCTAATTTTCCTGTTTGCATAAAAGCGATATCTAAATCTGTATCTAAAACAGCAATCCAATTATTTTTTTTGGTAGTTAGATATTTAGAATTATCAATCTTTTTAAAATTTCCACGTTTTAAATTAACGAATACTTGGTTAACATTTTGTATGTCTTTATTATGATTTTTCTTTTGCACTTGATATACATATTGTTCTTTAAATCCAGGTGTTGAAATATTTGCTATATTATTAGAAAAAATTTTTTGCTTTTGTAAATTATTGTTTGCAGATTGTAAAATAGTTTTTAATGTTTTGTTCATTTTTTAAACTCACTGTAAGTAAAAGAAAATACATTTATAAAATAAAAAATTAATTATAAAAATTTATTATATCAATTTTTTATTAATTTTATTTTATTATTTTTTTAAACATACTAATTAATAATTAGTATTAAAAATATTTTTTATTAACTTTTTAAAATTTTTGTACATTTTTAAAAAAATTGGAATTTTTTTTTTTTTATATTGTTATCTTGATTATTATTAAATAATGTTTGTTTATTTTTTGTATTTAATAAATTTGATAATGAATTTGATTGGATACATTTTAATATTTTTTCAGTATTATAATGGATTTTTTGAATTCTGTCATTAATTTGCATTTGAGTAATTTGAGATATTAATTGACTATTTTTTACTGGTTGAGTTGGATCTTGATTTTTTAGTTCTGAAGATAAAATTTTTAAAAAATTTAATTGAGTTCGAATAGTATTTTTATTTTTTAAAAATTTTTTCTTTTTTACTATATTAATATGTTTATTATACATTTGGAATATTTTCTTCAGATTACTAAAATTCATATAATCTCCTTTTTTAAAAATTAGTTTTCATATAATGATAATGTTTTCAAAATTAAATTTTTAATAGTTTTTAAAATTTCAACACTCATTTTATATTGTAAAGAAATATCAATATTTTTAATTGTTTCGTTTAAAGGAGTAGTATTATTATTAGGTATGTATCCTTTTTTATTAGCTAATACATTATTAGGTTGATAAATAAAATTTATTGGTTTTTTTTTTTGTATAATTTTTTCTATGTATATACCTCCAATATTTTTTTCATTTTTATTAATTGGAAGAAATTTAACAATTGCTGTTTCTGGAGTATAAGGTTCATATGACCCATTATTTTTTTTTATTAAACTCTCAGAATAAGCTAAATTTTTAATATTAATACGTTTTAGTTCTGATTGCGCAATTAAAGAAGATGCAGCAATATCAAAAGAATCTAATAAAGAATTCATAATTATTTAATAACTCCAATTGCATTTAAAAAAATGTGTTCTCTTTGTTTTATATTTGATAAAAGTTTTTGATATAAAATAGAATTTTTTAAAAATTCAATACGTTCTATATCTAAATTTTTATTATTTTTAATATTCTTAGAATTAGGGATATTTTTTCTTTTTTCAATAACAATTTTAGAATAGTCAATTTTAAAATTAGAATTATTAAAATCTTTTTGTCTTTGTTTAACAGCTTCTATAAAAGCTTTTTTAAAATTTATATTTTTTGAAACATATTTTTTTCTTTGAATATTCGTTATATTAGATAAAATAAGTTTTTGTTGATAAATTAATAATTCTAATGCTATTTTATCTAATTCAAAAAATTTTTGAAGATGTGATAACATTTTTTTTCTCAATTAAAAAATTAAAATTAAATAATTTTATCTTTAGAAAAAAAAATAGTAAATTGTTTTTTTCTTTAAATATATTAAAAAAAATATATTTATATTTTTCAATATTTTATATAATGTTTTTTATAAAAAAAATTTTTAAAAAGGAGATGTTATGTTATTTAAATTTTTTTTTCTTTTATTATTAGAAATTTTTAAAATATTTTTTTTACCTATATCAAATATAGAAAATAATAAAAATTTTTTTTTAAAAGAAAAAAATATATTATATAGTTCTAATATATTATCGAAAAATTTTTTTGTAAATCGAATTAAGAATAAAAATAATTTAAAAGATTTCTTTAATAACTTAAAAATTTCTAAAAAAAAAATTTTTTTAAAGAAGAAAAAAAATAAGAGTTTTTTTTTAAAAAAGAAAAAAAATAAGAGTTTTCCTTTAAAGAAGAAAAAAAATAAGAGTTTTCCTTTAAAGAAGAAAAAAAATAAGAGTTTTCCTTTAAAGAAGAAAAAAAATAAGAGTTTTTTAAAACAAAAAAATATCAATCATAATTCTACACTACATAAATATTTTGTGGCTTCTAAATTTTTAAAAAGTGGAACTATTGTTTCTAAATCTGATATTACAAAAAAATATTTAAATATTAAACATACAATTGCTACTTCTATTCTTGATATCAAAAAAATTTTAAATAAAAAATTAAAACAAAAAATGTCAATTTATGAACCATTTTCGTATCAAAATTTAGAATCTGTTTGGCTTATAAAATCTGGAGACATAGTTCCAATTATGATACATGGAAAAGGATTTATTATAAAAATTTTTGGAAAATCTTTACAAAATTCTAAAATAAATCAAGAAACAAAAGTAATGTTTAATAAAAAAAAAATTTTATATGGAAAATTAAGAAAAGATAAAAAAATTTATATATTTTTATAATAAAAAAAATTTTTTAAAAATAAAAGTAGATATTAAAAATATAATTTGTTATATTTTTAAAAATTTTTATAAATTTTATAGATTTTATAAATTATAAAAAATGAAATAAAGAAACGTATTAAATATTCTTAATAAAATAAAATTTTAATTTTTTTAAATAGTGACCATATAAAATTTTTAAAAAAAAAATTATAAAAATTACATAATTTTTGAAAAAATAAATTGAATCTTAAAAAGATTATATTTTTTAAAAAAATATATTATATATTGTTTAAAATTAATATTTTTAAAAATTTTTTCAATATAATTAAAAATTTATTATATATATTTTATATTTTTTTTTATAAAAACAATATTTTAAATATAATTCTTGAATTTATTAAAAAAATATATTATAAAAAAATTGATTTTAATATATTATATAAGATGCATAATGATTATATTTTAAATTGTATAATTAATTATGCTATTATTCTCAAAAGTAAAAAGTGACCAAGGTTATATACAATGAATCTTTTGAAATCTTTAGCTTCAATTAGTATTATAACGTCAAGTTGTCGTATTCTAGGATTTATTCGAGATTTTTTAATTGCTTATACATTTGGAGCTTCCGTAGAAACAGATGTATTTTTTTCAATTTTTAAAATTCCTAATCTTTTACGTAGAATTTTTTCAGATGGAGCATTCTCGCAAGCTTTTATTCCAGTTTTATCTGAATATAAAACACGATATGATGAAAAAACTATTAAAAATTTTATTGCTACCATGTTTGGGGTATTATTATTATTATTAGGATTTTTTGTAATGTTAGGAATATTTTTTCCGTCCTCAATTGTATTAATAACATCTCCAGGTTTTTCAAAAGATATTAATAAATTACAGTTAGGAATTCAATTATTTAAAATTATTTTTCCATATATTTTTTTAGTTTCTTTATCTTCTTTTATTTCATCAATTTTATATACTTATGATTGTTTTTTTTTACCTTCATTTTCACCTATTTTATTAAATTTTAGTATTATTTTTTTTACTTTATTAAGCACATTTTTTAAACCAGCATGTTTTAATCCTCAAATTACTTCTTTAGGATGGGGTATTATAATCGGAGGAATGTTGCAAATTGGATATCAAATTCCTACTTTGTATTCTAAAAAGATTTTAATATTGCCTAAATTAAATTATAAAAATGAAGGTTTAAAAAAAGTTTTACAACGTATTTCTCCTGCTATTTTGGGTGTTGCTGCTGGTCAAATTTCATTAGTAATTAATAGTATTATTGCTTCTTTATTTAATTCAGGATCTATTTCTTGGTTATATTATGCAGATCGATTAATGGAATTTCCAGTAGGAGTATTAGGAGTATCTGTGAGTACATTAATTTTTCCTAAATTAATTAAACATCACACTTTAAATTCTACTTTAGAATATTCTAAATTATTAGATTGGGGATTACGTATTTCTGTGTTGTTATCTTTTCCCGGTACTGCATTTTTATTTATTTTTTCTAAACCTTTAATTATTTCTTTATTTGAATATGGACATTTTACTGATTTTGATACTATAATGACACAAAAAATTCTTTTGTGTTATACTTCTGGAATTATTGCTTTAATGTCAATTAAAGTATTATCGACAGCTTTTTATTCTATTAAAAATGTTGTTACTCCAATGAAAATTTCTTTTATAATTTTAGTTGTAACACAAATTTTTAATGCTATTTTTGTATTTTTTTTAAAACAATCCGGATTAGCTTTATCAATTAGTATTTCAGCATGGATTAATTCTATTTTATTATTTATTGCATTATGTAGAACAAAAATTTATAGTCCACAACCAGGATGGTTAAATTTTTTATGGAAAGTGTTTTTGTCAACATTAATTATGGCTATTTTTTCATATTTTATTTTATATTTTATACCTTCATGGCATGCTGGAAATATATTTATTCGAATAATACGAATTTTATTAGTTGGTATTTGTAGTAGTAGTATATATTTATTATCATTAAAAGTTACAGGTATTAATTTACAACATTTTTATTATAAAATAACACATTAATAATTTAATTAAAAATTAGAAATTCAAAATTATATATATAAACGTTATATATAAAAAATATTTTTTTAAAAAAAATTAAACAATTTTTTGAAATTATGAAATAATATAAAATATATTGAGAACATTAATTACGATCAAATTATAATATTTAGATTTATATATTTTAACATTTTTAAATTATGAGTTCTTTTATGAAAAAAATACTATTTTTTTTTGTTATTATGATGTCTAGTATGATGACTCCTGTTTCAGCAGTTGAAACATCGAATCATAATTATTGGTATGTTGGAATAAAAAACAACATATTGCCTATAGAGTCTTCAGTTAAGATCCAAGAAAAAGAAGAAGTAATAAAAATTTCTAATTTTTTTAATTGCGTTAGAGATTTTAATTTAGGAGGTTTTGTAGGATATAAATTTAATCCTTATTTGAGTTTTCAAATGGAAAGTAATGTTTCAGGAAAAATGTTACCATTTTTAAAATTTGATTTCCCAGATATATATAATTATGATTTAAATGGAACAGCTAAATTTTCTATTCCATTATCTTCATCTTTAAATGCTTATGCACGTATTGGTACTTCTTATGAAGTATACAATTCAATTAAACCAACACAATCAGAAATAAAAGAGCCAGTAGTAGTAGAAAAACCTGTTACTCCTCCAACTCCGGAAGTTCAAGCTGCTGCTCCAGCTGCTGAAGCTCCAGCTCAACCTGCAGCAGAAAATGAAGGTGCGACTGAAGCTCCAGCTCAACCTGCAGCAGAAAATGAAGGCGCGACTGAATCTTCAGACCAACCTGCAGCAGAAAATGAAGGTGGAAGTGAAACTCCGAAAGAAGTAACAGAACCACAAACACCACAACAACCAGTTGTTACTACTCCTACTCCAGAAGTAGTTCCGACTCCTGTAAAAACAGATTCTTTAAAAGCTATTTCGAAAAATATTCAACCACAATATAATATTCGTCCTGTATTAGCAGTAGGATTAGATTATTTCTTTAATCCAAATACTAATTTACATTTTGATTATAATTTCAAAAAAATTTTACAAGATGGTTTTGCTCCTTTAGAAAAATCTGTATGGGGTTGTTGTAATGTGGGTATATCTTGGAATTTCAATAATTTTGAATCTAATGTGAAAAATACTCACATAAATACTTTTCGACCTATTTTATCGAATCATATTTCGCATAAAAAAAATATAGTTAATGATCTTCAGTATAAAAATAAAAAATTTTTAAATCCTAATTTTGAAAAAACTATCTTATTTCCTTCAAAAAGTTTTACTTTGTCTCAAAATTCTAAAAATATTTTAGAAAATTTAGTCAAACAAATAAAAAAATATAATTTAAATCAGAAATTTATTGAAATCACTGGGTATTCAGATCAATTAGGTCTTCCAGAAGAAAATAAAAAATTATCTGAAAAACGTGCTCAAATTGTTGCAGATTTTTTACATTTAAATAATTTTCCAATAAAAAAAATGTTTGTTCGCGGTTTAGGAAGCACAAGTTTTTTTAGTCAAAAAACAAATTCTATAATACATAATACTAAAAATTTAAAAAATTCTTTTAAATTTGACCGTAGAGTAGTAATAAAAATATCTTCATTACCAAGAAAAAAAATAACATTTTAAATTATTCGAATAAAATTTTTTAATATATATAAAAAATAAAATAATTTTCTTTACAATTTATTTTTTTTCTGTAAAATATTTTATTATTAAAGAATAATTTGGAGGAATGGCTGAGTGGTTGAAGGCAGCGGTCTTGAAAACCGCCAATAAGAAATTATTCGAGAGTTCGAATCTCTCTTCCTCCTAAAAATTTTTTTTATAAAAAATTAAAAAGCGCGTTGGCAGATTGGTTATGCAACGGATTGCAAATCCGTGTAACCCGGTTCGATTCCGGGATGCGCTTTATAAAAAAATTATAAAAAAATTTTATTAAAGCCCGGATGGTGAAATTGGTAGACACAAGGGACTTAAAATCCCTCGACTTGAAAATAGTCTTGCGGGTTCAAGTCCCGCTCTGGGTATATATTATTTAATTTTTTTATTTATAAGCTTGATAGATTTTATATTTTTTATTTTTTTTTAATATTTTATATTTTTTAAAGTTTTTTTTAAATAAAAAATCACATGATACAAAAGTATTAATCACAATTCGTAATTCTCCTTTTTTTTTTAAAAATTTTTTAGAAATTTTAATAAGTTCAAAAAGAATTGAAAAATTTAAGAATAAATCATTATGTACAGGAGGATTTGAAATAATCATATCAAATTTCTCAAAAATATTAAAAAACATATTACTTGTATAAAATATTCCTGGTATTTTATTTGTTAAAAGTGTTTTTTTACTTGAATATAATGCATGTTTAGATATATCACTTAAGTATAATTTTATCTTTTTATTAATTTGAAATAATGCAACACTTAATATTCCAGATCCTGAACATAAATCTAATATTTTTCCATGTATTTTTTTTTTAAATGTTGAAATTAATAAAAGACTACCTTCATCTATTTTTTTATAACCAAATACACCAGGTAAATGAAAAATTTTAAAATTTTTCCAATAATGTATTTTAAAAAATTTTTTTTGACAAAAGTTAATTGATTGTTTAAGGATTCCAAAATATAAATAATATTGAGATTTAGAATCTATTTTATAAAAATTTATTTTTTTGACAAATAATTTTACAATACTATTAATACCACTTTTTTTAGATCCTATAATATAAATTTTACATTTTTTTTGTAATTTAGAAAATAAAAAATTTAATTCAAAAACATTTTCTTTTTTATTTTTTGACCAAAAATAAATAAGAATTTTATATTTTTTAATTTGTTGTTTTATACGATATGTGTTAAATATAATGTTTTTATGTATATTTTTAGGAAATATTTGAAAAATATGACATTTCTGTGAATATAATGTATATTTCTTTAAATTAAATATATCAGTTGTTAAATTATTTAAATATCCTGAAAAAATTATATTGGATGTTTTATTGAAATTTATATTATTAAACAAAATTTTATTTTCTTTACGATATTTTTGTACAATATTTATTGTTGTATTCATATAAAATTATATAAACCTATATAATATTAATATTAATAATAATTAAAAATAATTATATTTATTTTTTTAAATGAAAATAATTTTAAAAAATATTATATGAATTATATTTAATAAAATCTATTTATGATAAATTTTTCGTACGTTGAGTTTAAAAATGTCTGAAAATTCTATAGTTATGAAAGGTAAAAATTTTACAATTACAGTTATTTATTTAAAAAATATTTCTCTTAATTGTTTAAAAAAAAAATTACTAAAAATTATTAAAAAATCTCCTAAATTTTTTCAGTATGCGCCAATTATTTTAAATATTTCAAAATTATCATATTCTATTAATTGGAAAGAAATTAAAAATATGATGTTTTCTATAGGATTTTTAGTTATTGGTGTAAGTGGATGTAATAACATCCATGTAAAAAATTTTTTATTAAAATCAGGAATTCCAGTTTTGTTAGAAGGAAAAGAACATTTTTATTCTTCTTCTCCAATATTTAATTATACACAAAAAATTTCTAAAAGTGTAAAAAATGAATTAAAAACTCAAATTATTACGAATCCTGTACGATCAGGTCAAAAAATTTATTTTCCAAATGTTGATATTATTATTCAAAGTAATGTGAGTGCTGGCGCTGAAATTATTTCCGATAGAAATGTTCATATTTATGGTGTTATGCGTGGGAAAGTTTTAGCAGGAGCTAAAGGGGACGTTACTAGTCAAATTTTTTGTTCTCATTTATGCGCTGAATTAGTTTCTATTGCTGGAGAATATTTAATTTTAGAAAATAATTCAAAAAAATATATTAACAAAATGGTAAAAATTTTTTTAAAAAAAAAAAAAATAATAATTCAAAATTTTTAATTTATATATTTTTTATTAAAGGAGTTTATATAAATGTCTCGTATTATTGTGGTTACATCTGGAAAAGGAGGAGTTGGGAAAACAACTTCCAGTGCCTCTATAGCTACCGGATTAGCAATATTAGGTTATAAAACAGTAGTAATAGATTTTGATATAGGATTAAGAAATTTAGATTTAATAATGGGTTGTGAGAGACGTGTAGTATATGATTTTTTAAATGTAATTAATGAAGAAGCAATAATTACACAAGCTTTAATTCGTGATAAAAAAACTCCTAATTTATTTATTTTACCTGCTTCTCAAACTCGAGATAAAGATTCTTTAACAAAAAAAGGAGTAGAAAAAATTTTAAATTTATTAAAAGATATGAATTTTGATTTTATAATTTGTGATTCTCCAGCAGGTATTGAAAAAGGAGCTCTTTTAGCATTATATTTTGCAGATGAAGCAATCATCATTACTAATCCAGAAATTTCTTCAGTAAGAGATTCTGATCGTATTTTAGGAATTTTAGCTTCGAAATCTCAACGAGCTGAAATGAAAAAAACGCCAATTAAAGAACATTTATTATTAACTCGTTACAATCCTAAAAAAGTAAAAAATGGTGATATGTTAAGTAAAGATGATGTATTAGATATTTTAAGAATACCATTAATAGGGATTATTCCTGAAGATAATTTTGTTTTAAGATCTTCCAATCAAGGGACTTCCATAATCTTAAATTCTTCTTCTAATGCAGGAAAAGCATATCAAGATACTGTACAGCGCTTGATTGGAAAAAACGTTCCATTTCGTTTTATAAAATATAAAAAAAAAAGTTTTTTACAATGGTTATTTCGGAGATAAATATGTCAATTTTAAATTTTTTTTTATCTAAACAAAAAAAAACAGCATCAGTAGCTAAAAAACGTTTGCAAATTATTATTGCAGAACAAAAAAAATATGATCAAGAACCTGATTATTTTCCTAAATTAAAAAATGAATTATTACATGTTATTTCTAAATATGTAAATATCACACCAGATATGGTTAAAATTCAATGTGAAAAAAGACATAAAAATGTTTCTATTTTAGAATTAAATATTTTTTTATCAAAATAATTTTTTATTTTTTAGATAATATAGTATTTTTTAAATATATAGGATGTTTGTAAAATTTTTCAAAATATTGTATATTTTTTATTTTAGATAATACACAAGAAATAATATCTTGTGCTCGTATATTTTTAATTTTTATTTGTAAAAATTTTGTTTCTTTTTTTTGTATTTTTTCAATTGGCATAAAACCTACAATAGCCCAGAGACCTGTAAATAAATTATTTAAAATATATTTTTTGTCGATATTTTTAGATGTATATTGTTGATATGTTCCAATCCATTGATTTTTTATGTTTCTAAAAAATTTACCAATAAAAATATAATTTTTAGAAATTTTTAATTTTATTAAAATTTTTTTAATAAAATATTTTAACCAAATTTGTTCAGATATGATTTGAAAAGTAGAAAAATTAAAAATAGGAATATTTAAACTCATTGATAACGCATTAGCAACAATTGTAGAAATTCGTATTCCTGTAAAATTTCCTGGACCTTCATTATATGCTATTATTTGTATATGCTTAAAATTAATATTTGATTTTTTTAAAATTTTAGTGATCATATTTAAAATATGTTTTTCATGTTGTTGAAAACATAGTTTTTTATTTTGATACAAAACATTATTATGTAATAATGCTATAGAGCAATTATCGAAAGTAGTTTCAATAGCTAGTATTGTCAAATTTGATTTCATCACGATTTTTCATATAGTTAAATTTTAATTTAATTGTTTTTAAAATTGATATTCTTAACACGTACTAATTTAATTTGATATTTTGTTGATTCAATAATTTCAAAACAAAAAGAAGAAATATAAATTTTGTCCCCTGGAATAGGAAATTTTCCTGTTTGAGAAATTAATAATCCAGCTAACGAAATATAATTTTCATTTTTTACAAATTTTTTAATTTTTAAAACTTGTTTTAAAGTATATAAATCTGTTGTTCCTTTCACTAAAAAACTATTTTTTTCATGTATAATATCTGGAGTTTCATCAGCATCTGGAAAATCTCCCGCAATTGTTTCTAAAATATCTACCGGTGTAATAAGTCCTAAAATAAATCCAAATTCATTACTAATTAAAATTAAACTACCTTTAGAATGTCTTACGACTCTTAATAATTTAATAGGATCTAAAGTGTCAGGAATAATAATTGGAGGTTTTTTTTGACAAAAAACATATAAATTAGAATTTTTATAAATTTCATTTAATAATTCTTTAGCAAGAACTACGCCTATAACTTCATCTAATTCTCCTTTACATACTGGAAATAAATTATGAGGAGTGTCTAGTAATTGCGTTTTAATTTTTTCATTTGAATGATCTAAATTAATCCAAGAAATTTCTACTCTAGGAGTCATAATACTTCTAATTGAACGATCTGCTAACATTAATACGCTTGTTAACATATATTTTTCTTCATCTTTAAACGGTTTAATTAATTTAGATGTCTTGTGAATAGAATGATTATATTTTTTTTTTTTAGTATCTTCTTTCTTTTGATGTATATTTTTTTTTTCTTCTATTCCAAAAATTAATTTAGAAATAGTTTCTGCTGTACGTACACGTATAGGTTTTTTTGATTGATGATTCAAAAAGTTTTTTTTTTCAATTTGATTAAAAAATTCAATACTTAAAGAAAATATAATAATAACATATAAATATCCTTTTGGAATTTTAATTCCACAAGCTTCTAAGATTAAACTAAAACCGATTACTAACAAAAAACTTAAACATAAAATCATAATAGTACGGTGTAGACGAATAAAATTTGTTATCATTTTTGAAATAAATAACATTAATATAGTAGAAATAGTGACAGCACAGATCATAAGAGAAATATTGTTTACCATACCAACAGCTGTAATAATTGAATCAATAGAAAAAATGGCATCTAAAATTACAATTTGAATTACAATAGACCAAAATTTAGGAGATTTTTTTTGTGTATTTTTTTTTTCTTCTAAATGTTTTAAACGTTCATATAATTCTATGATTGCTTTAAATAATAAAAAAAAACCTCCAAAAAATAATATTAAATCACGTATTGAAAAAGAAAAAAAATTGTTTTTTATAACAATAGTCTCAAAAGATACTATACAAGCAAATGATAATAAGATAATAATTCTCATAAACAAAGCTAAAATTAAACCTGTATATTGCGCTTTATTTCTTTGCGAAGATGGTAATTTTTCAGATAAAATAGAAATAAAAACAATATTATCAATGCCTAGAATTAATTCCAAAATAATTAATGTTATTAAATTAATTAAATTTTTTGTATTTAAAAAAAAAAACATTTTTATACTCCATATATATAAAAATTTTGTATTAATTTTTAAAATATCATTATATTTTTTAGAATGATTTAAAAAGTTATTAAATATAAAATTTAAAATATTATTTTTAAAGTATCATATTAAAAAAATTTATTTTATTTAAAATAAATATTTTTTTTTAATGCTAAAATACGTTCATCAATAGATGGATGTGATAAAAACAAATTTAAAAAAATATTACGTTTTCCTTGTATATATAATGTTCTTAAATTGTGAGAAATATTAGGTTCTATACTATTTTTAAGATTTTCTAATGCTGATATCATATTTTTTTTTCCAATTATTTTAGAAGCTCCAGCATCAGCATAATATTCTCGTTTTCTAGAAAACCACATAATTACAATATTTGCTAACATTCCTAATGTGAATTCCAATATCATTGAGATAAAAATATAAATTATTGAATTAGAAAATAATAAAATATTTTTATTTTTTTTTTTTTTAAAGAAAAAATTTTCTAAAATTTTAGTAAAAATATATGAAAAAAATAAAATAAATGTATTTAATACACTTTGTATTAATGTCATTGTTAACATATCTCCATTTGTAATATGACAAATTTCATGTGCAATAATAGCTTTTATTTCATTTTTTTTCATTTTATTTAATAACCCAGTAGAAAGAGCAATCAAGGAATTATTTTTTGAAAAACCGGTAGCAAATGCATTTAAATCTTCAGAAGGATAAATAGCAATTTCAGGTATTTTAATTTTCATTTGATGTGATAAATCTTTTAAAAATAATATGATCCAATTTAATTCTGGATTCTTTGTATTATTTATTATTTTTCCTTGTACTGTATTTAATGCAATCCATTTTGATAAGAATAATGACATTATTGAACTTAAGCATCCAAAAAAACTAGATAATAAAAAAATATTAATAATATTTTGATATTGCAATCCAAATAGATATAATATTAAACTTAAGATTAAATTTACAGAAAAATTTATGATTAAAAAAAGAAAAATACATAACATAAATAGTAATTCTCCTAAAATTTTAGTATGTATATAAAATTTATACTAAATTTAAAATTTTAAATATTTTTTATATTATAAAAAATATTTTTATTAAATAGTTTCATTATTCCATTGTTTTTGATCTTTTTTTAATAATATTTCGGATGATGTAGGACCCCAACTTCCAGCTGGATAATATTCTAAAATATTATAATTTTGGGTATACAATTGAATTATTGGATCAATCCATTTCCAAGAAAATTCAATTTCTTTTGATGTTACAAATAAATCTTTTTTTCCATGAATAATCTCTAAAAATAATTTTTCATAATCTGACAAAAAATTATTATTATATATTTTTTTTTCGTTATAAAATGTAATTTGATTTTTTTTCAAATTATTAAAAAAATTATTTTCTTTATTTTTAAAATAAAAATTCATAAAAATTTTTGATTTAGGTTGTAAATAAATTGTTAAACAATTATTAAAATTTTCATTAATATTAGAAAAATGAGAAAAATTATATATATTTTTATAAAAAATTACAATTTTTGTACATTTTTTAGATAATCTTTTTCCAGTGCGTAAATAAAAAGGTACATTTTTCCATCTAGGAGTATTAATAAATACTTTTAAGGCAATAAAAGTTTCAGTAAAACTATTTTTTTTTAAATTGTTTTCTTCTAAATAAGATTTTATTTTTTTTTCAGAAATGATATTTTTTGTATATTGACCAATTGAAATAGAATTTAAATCAGTAATAATTTGTAAATTTTTTAATATATTTATTTTTTCTTTTTTGATTTCTAAAAAATTTAATGATTTAGGTGGCTCTATTGCTATTAAACATAAAATATGTAATAAGTGATTTTGGAGCATATCTTTAATTTGTCCAATTTTATCAAAATAATTCCATCTATTTTCGATACCAATTTTTTCAGAAATTGTAATTTGAATGTGATCAATAAATTGAGAACACCAATTATTAAAAAAAAAAATATTAGAAAATCGTAATGGTAAAATATTTAATATAGAATTTTTTCCTAAATAATGATCTATTCTATAAATTTGATCTTTTTTAAAACTTTTTAATAATATATTTTTAATATTTTTATAATCTTCATAAGAAGTTCCAATTGGTTTTTCAATAATAATACGAGCATTATGATAATTAAATTGAAATTTTTTTAATCCTTTACAAATAAAAACGTATAAAGATGGCATTACACAAAAATAATAAATAATAAGTTGATTTTTAAATTTTAAAATATTTTTTAATTGAATAAAATTATCAATATTTTGAATATCTAAAGAACAATAATATATTTTTTTTTTAAAATTGTTCCATATAATATCATTTTTAAAATTTTTAATATTTTTTTTAAAATTTTCATATATTTTAGAAATATATTGAATAGTATTAAAATTAGTACGAGCAATAGCAATAATTTTTTTATTTTTTTTTAGTTTTTTTTTTTTTTCTAACATATATATAGTAGGTAACAATTTTTTAGTAGCTAAATCTCCAGTGGCTCCAAAAATTACAAAATCGTATAATATATTGTTTTTTAACATATGATAATTTCTCATTTTTTATTATAAAAAAATTTTTTTGATAAAAATTATATTATACATAAATTTAAAAAAAAATTAAATTTTTTACTAAAAATAAATTTTTAAAACTTTTTATTAATAAATATATAAATAATATATGGTATTATTAATAAAATATTTTATTTTAAAAAATAAAATTTTAATTATAAAAATTTTTATATTTTTTATATAAGGATGTTATTATGGGTTTATATTTACCAAGAACTAAAATTGTAACTACTTTAGGTCCTTCAACAGATTATCCAGGAATTTTAGAAAAAATGATTACATCTGGAGCAAATGTTTTTAGATTGAATTTTTCACATGGAATTCCAGAAGATCATATTAAAAGAGCAGAAAAAATTATTAAGATATCAAAAAAATTAGGTATAATTGTTTCTTTATTAGGGGATTTACAAGGTCCTAAAATTAGAATTTCTAGTTTTCGAAAAAAAAAAATTTTTTTAAAAACAGGAGATATTTTTGTTTTAGATCCTTCAATAGAAGAAAATAATGGTACTGAAACTGAAGTAGGTGTAAATTATTCTAAATTACCAGAAGAAGTAAAATATAATGATATTTTATTATTAGATGATGGTCGAATACAATTACAAGTTATAAAAATTTTTAATACTAAAATTATAACACAAGTATTAATAGGAGGATTTTTAACTAATAATAAAGGTTTAAACAAGTTAGGCGGAGGATTATCTGCGGAATCTTTAACAAAAAAAGATAAAAAAGATATTAAATTGGCTGCTAAAATTAATGTTGATTTTTTAGCTATTTCATTTCCTCGTACTGCTCAAGATTTGAAATATGCACGTCAATTATTAAATAAATCTGGAAGTCAAGCGAAAATAATTGCCAAAATAGAAAGAGCAGAAGCGGTAAAAACAGATGAAAATATTCAAAATTTAATTTTAGAATCTGATATAATTATGATTGCTCGTGGAGATTTAGGTGTTGAAATTGGAGATACAAAATTAATTGAAATACAAAAAAAATTAATTCATATGGCTAGAAAATTAAATCGAGCAGTTATTACAGCCACTCAAATGATGGAATCTATGGTTTATAATTCTTTTCCAACACGTGCTGAAGTCTCTGATGTTGCAAATGCAGTTTTAGATAAAACTGATGCAGTTATGTTATCTGCAGAAACTGCATCTGGAAAATTTCCAATAGAAACAATTAAAAAAATGTCAAAAATTTGTTTAGATACAGAACAAATTCCTTGTATTAAAATTTCAAAACATAGATTATATACAAAATTTGATAATATTTCAGAAGCTATTTTAATGTCTTCAATGTATGCTGCAAATCATTTACTTAATGTTTCTGCTATTTTATTATTTACATTTTCAAGTCAATCAGCATTAATATCTTCTAGAATTTCAACTCATTGTCCTATTTTTATAATATCTTCAAATATGTCTCTTTTAAAAGTTTGTACGATATATCGCGGTGTTTTTCCTATTTTTATAAAAAATGATATTCAAAATAGTACTTTTATAAATGTAGCAATCAATCATTTGAAATATAAAAAATTTATTAAAAGAAAAGATTTTATAATCATTGTTCAAGATAATTATCAAAATCAACATTCTCAAGATATAAATATGTGTCGAATTCTTAAAATTGATTAATATTTTTACACATTATGATTTTTAGAAAATTTGTTGCATTATAAACATAATATAAAATTTTTTCATTTTTATTAGAAAAATGCTTGTTTTTGACAGAAAAAATTCTGGAGAATACAAGCAATTTATTTTAAAAAAATTATATTTTTTTTTTAAATTTAACATTATGTACGATTTCTTTAATATTTTTTATTTTTTTCAAAATTTTTAAAAAATTTCGAAATTGTATTAATAATGTATCGTGAAATTTTTGAGATTTTATAGCAATTTTTTTTATATATGTTTTAAAAATTTTTAAAGAAAAATTTTTAAATTCTTTTTTAAAAATTTTACTATAGTTACGAGATACGATAATTTTAATATAATTTTCTTTTTTTATTAAAATATTATCATGTGAATTTTTTTTCATAATATTTATTAAAATTTTTTTATTTTTAGGTGTGTTAGAAAATAAAAAAATTATTTTTTTTTGAAACAAATATTTAATTTTTAAATAATTTACAAAAATAAAATTATATTTAAAAAAAATTTCTTCAATTTTTTTTTTAAAAATTATATCGTTTTTTTGAGTATAATAAACGATAATCACCATACCTTCATTATTGTAACCCGCATATTTTGATATTTTTAAAATTTTTTTTGTTTTTATTTTTTTTTGAATACGTTGAATTGCTTTTTGAATAGTTTCTTTAGTAATATTATTATTAGTAGCTTTTTCAATAGCAGCTCTTAAAGAAAAATTTATATTAGGGTCAGTACCATATTTTTCACTTGCTCGTGTAATATTACGTATTAATTTCATAAATTTTTGACTTTTTTTATAATCTTGTGCTGCTTTTCTATGTTTAGTGTTTGCCCATTTACTATGTCCTGCCATATTATCTCCAAAAAAAAATTATATATTATAAGATTAAAATAATAAATTTTATAAAAAACCAACATATTAAAAAATCATGATGGTTTTTATAATTATGTGTTTTATTTATTCATTTGGAGCGCCTGTTAATAAACATATTGCTGTATTAGATTTTGGAAATGCAATAACGTCTTTAATAGTTTTACTTTTTGTTAATAACATTACGATCCGATCTAAACCTAAAGCTAATCCTGCATGCGGAGGAGTACCATATTTTAATGCATTTAAAAAAAAATCAAAATTTTTTTCTTGTTCTTTATATTCAATATTTAATAAATCAAAAATTTTTTTTTGTAATAAAAAATCATAAATACGCTGTGAACCACCACCTATTTCATATCCATTAATAACTAAATCATATGCACTAGAAATTATTTTTAAAGAATTTTCTTTTGTTATTTTTTGAGAATATTTTTTTGGAGCTGTAAATGGATGATGAATTGATTTTAAATTTTTATTTTTTTTATTAATTTTAAAAAGAGGAAAATCTATGATCCAAACTGGTTTCCAAAGATTTTCTTGAATTAAATTTAAATCTTTACCTATTTTTGTTCTGAGCGTTGATAAAGCTTTATTAATAGTATTTTTAGTATTTACAAAAATAAACAATATATCATTTTTAATACATTTTAAAAAAAAAATTATTTTTTTACATAGATTGTACATATCAGGTAATATTTTTTTAGAAAGTAAATCATTAATTTGAATAATATTTTCTAAAATTGTAATTACATAAAAATTTTTAATATTAAATTTTTTTAAAATTTTTTTATAATTATTAAAATTATTTTTTTTAAATAATAACAAACCTTTTGAAATATGCAAAGTTACAATTTTTTGAGTATTTTTTAAATATTGAAAATTAGAAAAAAAAATATTCCATTTTTTTTTTAAAATTTTTGTGATATCTTGAAATTGTAATGGATTTCTCAAATCTGGTTTGTCAGTTGCATAATATTTTAAACTTTTTTTATATGTTAATTTTGGAAAAATGTCTAATTTTACTTTTAAAATTTTGAGCCAAATTTTAGTAATTAAAATTTCTATAAATTTTTGCAATTTAATTGATTTCATAAAAGAAACTTCAATATCAATTTGTGTAAATTCTGGTTGCCGATCAGAACGTAAATCTTCATTTCGAAAACATCTAGCAATTTGATAATATTTATCTAATCCTGCAATCATTAACATTTGTTTAAACAATTGAGGAGATTGAGGTAATGCATAATATTTACCTAAATATTGACTATTTATTAAAAAATTTTCTGCTCCTTCTGGTGTAGATTTGGTTAAAATTGGCGTTTCAATTTCTAAAAAATTATTTTTTTCTAAATATTTTCTAGTTAATGATGTAATTAAATTTCTAATTTTTAAATTATTAATCATTTTTTTATTACGTAAATCTAGATATCTATATTTTAATCGTATTTCTTCCTTATTTTTTTGTGTATAATCAAATGGTATAGGTAAAGTTTTATTAAAAATTTTATATTGTTGGGCAACAACTTCATAATTTTCTATTTTTTTTAAATTATTATGATTTTTTTTTTTTTGTACAATTCCAATAATTTGCATACAAAATTCTAATTTTATTTGTGCAACTTCTGGAAATTTTTTTAAAAATTTTGTATTAAAAACAATTTGTGAAATTCCATATCTATCTCTTAATTGCAAAAATATTAATTTACCTAAATTTCTGATTTTTTCAACCCAACCACATAAAACAATTTTTTTTTTAATATGAATATTTTTTAAATTTCCGCATTTTGTAGTTCGCATTTTAATCCTTAAATATTTTAAATTTTTTTTTTAAAAAAGATTTTAAATTTAATAAAATAATATTTTTAAATATATTTCTATCGACTACGAAATATAATTCTTCCTTTGCTTAAATCATATGGTGTAAGTTCTAAAGTTACTTTGTCACCTGTTAAAATACGTATATAATTTTTTCTCATTTTTCCTGAAATATGCGCAATAACAATATGTTTATTTTCGAGTTCTACTCGAAACATTGTATTAGGTAAAGTATCAATCACCACACCTTGCATTTCTATATTTTCTTCTTTCATATTCTTTTTTTCTCTTTTTTATTTTTTAAATTATAAAAATTTTTTATATTTTTTAAAAAAATATACATATTTATATATGTAAATATTTTTCTACATCCATAGCTGCTTTACATCCATTTGCTGATGCAGTAATCGCTTGTTGATATTGATTATCAGTTACATCTCCTGCCGCGAAAATTCCTGGATAACTTGTTTGAGTTGTAAAAATTTTTTGTTGATGATTTAAAATTATATGTCCTGTTGAATTAAGTTGTAAAAATTTTTTAAAAATATGAGAATTTGGAATGTACCCTATAGCAATAAATAATCCTGAAATATTTAAAATTTTATTATCTTGATTTTCAAGTGATTTAATTTTAATATGTGTAATATTTTTTTTGTTTCCTATAATTTCTTGAATATAATAAGGTTGATAAATTAAAATTTTTTTTTCAAAAACTTTTTTTAGTAATCTTTCAATTAAAATTTTTTCTGCACTAAAAGTTTTTTTACGATGTATTAAAATAACTTTTTCTGTTATATTTGATAAATATAATGCTTCTTCAATTGCAGTATTTCCTCCTCCTACAACTGCTACAATTTGTTCTTTATAAAAATAACCATCACAAATCGCACAAGTAGAAATACCTTTTCCTAAATATTCTTTTTCAAATGGAATATTTAAAAAACGCGCAGTTGCTCCAGTAGCAATAATAATAGCATCACAAATATATTGTGTATTATTAGTAAAAATAAGAAAATTTTTTTTTTTACATAAAATTTTTATAACAGTTTCATTAAAAATTTGCACATTTAAAATTTGAACATGTTTTTTCATTCTTTCCATTAAATCATAACCACTAATATTTTTAAAATCTCCAGGCCAATTTTCTATTGAAGAAGTATTTAATAATTGTCCTCCAGGATAAGGTCCTGTAAAAATTATAGTTTTTATATTTGATCTTGCCGCATAAATTCCAGCAGTATATCCAGCTGGACCTGAACCAATAATAATTAATGGAACATATATATTTTTTTTAATATACATTTTTATAATCCTTTTTTAAAATAAATTAATTATAATTTATTTTTAAAAAATTTTATATATGATATGTATTTTTTAAAAAAATTTTTATAAATTTTTAAATTTTATAAAATTTTTTATATATATAATATTTTTTATTATTCTTTTATAATAAAATTATAAATTATTTTATAAAATTAAAATTTTTATTTTATAAGTTTTTTATAATATTATAAATTTTAATATACGTTTTTTTATCATTTAACACATATTATAAGATTATTATTTTTATGCTAAATTACAATATTTTAAAAAAAAATTATTTACATTTTCAAAAGACATTAAAAAATAAAAATTTTTTTTTAGATATACAGACTTTAAAAAAATTAGAACACAATAGAAAAAAATATCAAATATTAAGTGAACAATTACAAAATCATCGAAAAAAATTATCTAAATATTTAATTTATTATCAAAATTTATATGTAAATTATAATTTTATTAAAAATACATTACTTTTTTTAAAAAGTGAATCTATTTTAATAAAAAAAAAATTAAAAAACATTCAATTAAAAATTTATAATTTTTTAATTTATATACCTAATATACCTCA
Organism: Buchnera aphidicola (Tuberolachnus salignus); assembly: GCF_900016785.1. Taxonomy (NCBI): domain Bacteria; kingdom Pseudomonadati; phylum Pseudomonadota; class Gammaproteobacteria; order Enterobacterales; family Erwiniaceae; genus Buchnera; species Buchnera aphidicola. Next base: position 232,432 of record NZ_LN890285.1, on the reverse strand, counting down.
TATTGACACTCCAATAGGAAAAATTTCAAAAAATAATAAAGAAATTTATAAATGGGGAAAACAAAAAAAATTTAATTTTTCTATAAAAGATCATGTAACTTTAGGTCAAAAGTTAAAAGGATTAGATTGGAATTTATCTTCTGTAATTTCTGGCACTGGTTTTGTAATTATGCGCGGTTCTATTGCGCTTTTACATCGAGCCTTAGGTCAATTTATGCTAGATATACATACAAAAATGCACGGATATATTGAAACTTATGTTCCAAATTTAGTAAATCAAAAATCAGTTTTTGGTACAGGACAATTACCTAAATTTGAAAATGAATTATTTTGTACTTATTTTATAAATAAAAAAAAACAAAAAAAATATTTTTTAATACCAACTTCTGAAGTACCATTAACAAATTTAATACGAGATACTATCATCAATGAAGATCTTTTGCCATTAAAATTGACTGCATTAAGTTCTTGTTTTCGTGCAGAAAATTTAGCATATGGAAAAAATAATCGAGGATTAATACGAAATTATCAATTTGAAAAAGTAGAAATTATACAAATTGTAAAACCTCAATATTCAAATACTGCATTAGATCTTTTAACTCAACATGCAGAAAAAATTCTTAAATTATTAAAATTACCATATCGAAAAATATTATTGTGTACAGGAGAATTAGGTTTTTCTGCTCAAAAAACATATGATTTAGAAGTTTGGTTTCCATCACAAAATATGTATCGTGAAATTTCTTCTTGTTCTTTAATGGGTGATTTCCAAACACGCAGAATGAATTCTCGTTATTATGATAATAAAATGAAAAAAAATGTTTTTTTACATACATTAAATGGTTCAGGATTAGCTGTTGGAAGAACATTAGCTGCAATTTTGGAAAATTATCAATGTTCCGATGGACGTATTCAAATACCAAAAATTTTACAAAATCCTTATATGAATGGTATGACTTTTTTAAATTAAATATTATACTGTAAATTTTATTTTTTTTATATATCGGCATGTTTTATAATAATGCCGATATTATTTAATTTTAACCATTTTTTAGATAAATTAGTGAAGGTATACTTTGCATGAAAATTTATAATTTTAACCCTGGTCCAGCTATGTTTCCTAAAAAAATATTATTAAAAATCCAAAAAAATTTTCATAACTGGAATAAAAGTAATTGTTCTATTTTAGAAATTAGTCATCGTAGTAAAAATTTTTTAGAATATGCAATAAATACAGAAAAAAATTTTAGAGAATTATTAAATATACCATCTGAATATCATGTTTTATTTGCTCAAGGTGGGGCTAGAGGGCAGTTTTCTGCTATTCCCTTAAATTTATTAAAACCTCATGAAACTTCTGATTATATTAATAGTGGTTTTTGGTCTTATGCTGCATTTTTAGAAGCAAAAAAATTTTGTCATCCAAAAAATATTAATATAAAATATATAAATAATTCTAAATTACATACTTTATTACCAATGAATAAATGGAAATTAAATCCTGATAGTCAATATGTACATTATTGTCCAAATGAAACTATTGAAGGAATTTCTATTTTTGAAGAACCAAATTTTTCTCAAAAAATTGTAATTGGTGATTTTTCTTCTGTTATTTTATCGCGTGTAATTAATATAAAAAAATATAGTCTTATTTATGCTAGTGCACAGAAAAATATTGGTCCTGCTGGTTTAACAATTATTATAATAAAAAAAGATTTATTAAAAAATATAACACAAAATGTACCTTCTATCTTAAATTATCAAATTTTATTTAAAACAAATTCTATGTTTAATACACCTCCAATATTTTCTTGGTATGTTGCAGGGTTGACATTTAAATGGTTAAAAAAAAAAGGAGGTATTGCTGCTATTGAAAAAAAAAATATTTTGAAAGCTAAAACATTATATAAATATATTGATTCTACTGAATTTTATAATAATTTAGTAGTTCCAGAAAATAGATCTTTAATGAATATTACTTTTTTTTTAAAAAATCATACTTTAACACCTATTTTTTTAAATAATGCAGAAAAAAATAAATTATATGGGCTGAAAGGTCATAGCGCATATGGGGGTATACGTGCTTCAATATATAATGCGATGTCAATAAAAGGTATTTTTTCTTTAATTAAATTTATGAAGTATTTTGAAAAAAAATTTGGATAATATTTTTAATATATTTAAAATATAATTTTTAAAAAATCGAGAATATAAAATTATGAAAAAAAAATTGTGTATACCGATAACGAATTTTGTCTCGGGAAAAGTATCGTTACCTGGTTCTAAAAGTATTTCTAATCGTGTATTGTTATTATCGGCATTATCTGTTGGAACTACAAAATTAAAAAATCTTTTAAATAGTGACGATACTCAATATATGTTACTTGCTTTAAAAAATTTAGGTATATCGTATACATTAAAAAACCATAATACTGAATGTAAAATTTTGGGATCTTTTAAAAATTTTCAAAATATAAAAAATAAAAAATTATTTTTAGGAAATGCTGGAACGGTAATGAGACCTTTAGTGTCTGTTTTATCATTAGGTAATAATGATCTGATTTTAACTGGTAATTCACGTATGCAAGAACGACCTATTAAACATTTAATAGATGCTTTATGTCAAGGTGGAGCAAATATTGAATATTGTAAAAAAAAAAATTATCCTCCTATACATATTAAAGGTGGATTTAAAGGAGGTAAAATTACTATTAAAGGTACTATTTCTAGTCAATTTTTAAGTTCTTTATTAATTATGGCTCCTTTAGCAAAATTTGAAACAAATATTTTTATTTTAGGCGAATTAGTATCTAAACCATATGTTGATTTGACCATACATTTAATAAAAAAATTTGGAGTAAACATTAAAATTTTAAAAAATTATTTACATTTTCAAATTTCAGGTAATCAAACGTATAAAACACCAAAAAATTATTTTATTGAGGGTGACGCATCTTCTGCAACTTATTTTTTAGCTGCTGCCGCAATTAAAGGTGGAAGTGTTGAAGTTGAAGGATTATCTAAAAATAGTATACAAGGTGATAAAAATTTTTACAAAGTTTTAAAACTTATGGGTGCGATTATTAAATGGAAAAATAATTCTATTATTTGTACACGTGGTTTTTTAAAAGGAATTAAAATTGATTTGAATCATATGCCAGATGCTGCAATGACAGTAGCTATTTTAGGGTTATTTTCAGAAACTGATGTATATATTAAAAATATTTATAATTGGAGAGTAAAAGAAACAGATCGTTTAACAGCAATGAGTACAGAATTAAGAAAAGTAGGTGCAACTGTTATTGAAGGAAAAGATTTTTTACATATTTTTCCTCCAAAAAAATTTATTTCCGCTGTGATTAATACATATAATGATCATCGTATTGCAATGTGTTTCTCTTTAGTATCTTTATCAGGAGTTAAAATTAAAATTTTAAATCCTGAATGTGTTAATAAAACTTTTCCAAAATTTTTTCAAAATTTGTCTATAATTTTTAAAAAAAAGATTTAAAAAAATTAATAAAATTTAAAAATTCATTTTTGAATATGTTAATCTATTATTATTTAAAAATTTTTTCAAAAATTTTTATGAAATGGATGTTCATAATGTAATTTCACGTTCTAAATGTATAAGGAAATAATTTAGATATAAAATAAAAAAATTTAAGATTGAAAATATGACAATTTCTTTTTCTGAATTATTTGAAAAATCTTTAAAAAAAGTTAAAACTCGACCTGGATCTATTATTCCAGGATTAATTATTTCTATTAAAAAAGATATTGTTTTAGTAGATGCAGGTTTAAAATCAGAATGTTCTATTCCAATAGAACAATTTAAAAATTCGAAAGGAAAGATAGAAGTAAAAATTGGTGATATTGTAGATGTTTCATTAGATGCAATTGAAGACGGTTTTGGAGAAACTGCTTTATCTCGTGATAAAGCAAAAAGACATGAAGCATGGTTATGTTTAGAAAAAGCTTATGAAAAAAAATCTATTGTATTGGGAGTTATCAATGGTAAAGTAAAAGGAGGTTTTACAGTTGAATTGAATGATATTCGAGCATTTTTACCTGGTTCTTTAGTTGATATACGTCCAGTTAGAGAAACTAATCATTTAGAAGGAAAAGAGTTAGAATTTAAAGTTATTAAACTAGATCAAAGAAGAAATAATGTTGTAGTTTCTAGACGGGCAGTTATAGAATCTGAAAACAGCGCAGAACGTTTACAATTATTAGAAAATTTAAAGGAAGGTTTAATAGTTAAAGGAATTGTAAAAAATCTTACAGATTATGGTGCTTTTATTGATTTAGGAGGTGCCGATGGATTATTACATATTACTGATATGGCTTGGAAACGTGTTAAACATCCTAGTGAAATTGTAAATATTGGTGACGATATACAAGTTAAAATTTTAAAATTTGATAAAGAAAAAACTCGAGTATCTTTAGGATTAAAACAATTAGGTATTGATCCTTGGATTGATATTTCTAAAAGATATCCGATTGGTTTTAAATTACAAGGAAAAGTAACTAATTTAACTGATTATGGTTGTTTTGTAGAAATTCAAGAAGGGGTAGAAGGATTAGTACATGTATCAGAAATGGATTGGACAAACAAAAATATTCATCCTTCAAAAGTAGTTAAAACCCAAGAAAATGTTCAAGTGACAGTATTAGATATTGATGAAAATAGAAGAAGAATTTCGTTAGGTTTAAAACAATGCAAAACTAATCCTTGGAAAGTTTTTTCAGAAAAATATCAAAAAGGACATCAAGTTTTTGGAAAAATTAAATCTATTACAGATTTTGGTATTTTTATAGGTTTAGAAGGTGGTATTGATGGTTTAGTGCATTTATCTGATATTTCTTGGGGAAAAATTAGTGATACTATTATTAAAAAATATAAAAAAGGAGATGAAATCTCTGCTGTAGTATTGCAAGTAGATTCTGAACGTGAAAGAATTTCGTTAGGTATTAAACAATTAAAAGAAGATCCATTTAATACTTTTTTATTAAAAAATAAAAAAAATACATTAATTGATGGAATTATTTTTAAAATTACAGAAAAAATTTTAATTGTTAATTTAAAAAAAAATTTAGAAGGACATATTAAAATTAATAATTCTTCTTTAGATTCTAATAATGAAAATAAAAATTTGTATAGTATTGGAGATGTTATACAAACAAAATTAATAGGATTTGATCGTAAAAATAGAATTATTCATTTATCTCTTTTATCACCAAATAGTGTAATTAAAAATAAAAAAAATTCTAACATCTCAAATATTAATCCAAAAAAAGACGTATCAAATGTAATGACTGTAGCTTTTGAAGAAGCAAATAATTCAGAATAATATTTAAAATTAAAGAATAAAATTTTTAATAAAAAAAGAAAAAAATACATGACAAAATCAGAATTGTTTGAACGTATTTCAATAAAAAAAAATTATATTGTATATAAAATTATTGAGAATACAGTAAAAAATATTTTAGAATATATGGCAAAATCTTTAGAAACTGGTAATAGAATAGAAATTCGAGGATTTGGAAGTTTTTCATTACATTATCGATTTGCACGTATTGGAAGAAATCCTAAAACAGGAGAAAAAGTAAATTTAAAAGGAAAATATGTACCGCATTTTAAACCAGGAAAACAATTACGTGATCGTATTAATATAACTTATATAAAAAATAATTAATATTTTTATTATATTTTTAAATATTAAAATTTTATTTAATCGTTAAAAACTATATGAGGACATTTAAAAATATGATTAAACCCATAATTATGGGAAATTGGAAATTAAATGGAAGTAAAAAATTTATTCGAAATATCTTGCTACCATTAAATCAATTTTTAATTAAATATTATAATATTTGTACTGTAATTATTGCTCCTCCAATTTTGTATTCTAATTTTATTACACAAACATTAAAAAATATTCAGAATAATTTTTTTTTAGGTGCTCAAAATGTAGATATACATTTTTCAGGTCCGTTTACAGGAGAAATTTCTCCTATTATGTTGAAAGATATTGGAATTTCTTATGTTATTGTTGGTCATTCTGAAAGGCGTTTATACCATCAAGAAACTAATGAAATCATTGCAAAAAAATTTAAAATTTTAAAGGAAGAAAATTTAGTTCCTATTTTATGTATTGGAGAAACTAAAGAAGAAAAAATTTTTAATAAAACAAAAGAAATTTGTAAAAAACAAATTGATGTTATTTTTAATTTATGTGGAGAAAGCGCATTTAATAATACTATTATTGCATATGAACCAATCTGGGCAATTGGCTCTCATAATTCTGGATCACCTAAAGAAGTTCAATCAATTTGTCATTTTATAAGAAATTACATAAAAAGTAAATCGAATCAAATATTAAAAAATTTTTTTATACAATATGGTGGATCTGTTACAAAAAATAATGCCAAAACTTTGATATATCAAAAAGATATTGATGGTTTTTTAATAGGAGGAGCTTCTTTACAAGTAGAAGAATTTATGAAAATTATAGAAATTTCTAATATGTAAAATATGAAAATTAATATATTATAAAATATTTTTTATATAATTTTATATAACTTATAATATTATTTTTCTTCTAAAAAATTTAGAAGAAAAATAATATTTATTAAATATGTATTATTTTTTTTTTATATAAATATATAAACATTAAAAATATGTATAATGATATAAATTTTTTGATTTTAAAGACCATTTTTGTATAAATGACATTTTTTTATGAATAGATAAATTTTTAATTTTTTGATGGACAATATAATTATTTTTTATTCCAATACACACTCCAGATATTCCTTTTAATAAAATATTAATTGAATAATATCCCATACGAGTAGCTAAGATACGATCATATGTTACAGGAGATCCACCACGTTGTACATGACCTAAAATAATAGCTCTTGTTTCTTTATTAGTTTTTTTTTGTATATAATTTGATAATGTATGAATATCATAAATATGTTCAGTCATCAGAATGATAAAATTTTTTTGACCTTTTTTTAAATTTTTTAAAATTTCTTGTACTAATATTTTTTTTTTAAATAAAACAGTAGGTAAAATTACAAAATCACAATTACATGCAAAAAAAGCAGATAAAGCTAAATCGCCACAATAACGCCCCATTATTTCTATAATAATAATTCTTTGATGTGATAAAGAAGTATCTTTTAATTTATCAATTGATTTTACAACTGTATTTAAAGCAGTTTGAAATCCAATTGTGTATTCAGTTCCAAGAACGTCGTTATCTATTGTTCCAGGGATTCCAACACATGGAAAACCCATTTCCGTTAAATATTGTGCTCCTTTATAAGACCCATTGCCTCCGATAACAATTAAAGCATTAATATTTTTTTGATGAAGATTTTTGATAGCTTGTTTTTGAATATTTTTTTGTTTAAATTCAGGAAATCGTGAAGATCCTAAAATTGTTCCTCCATAATTCATAATATTTTTTACTTTGTTATCATTTAGTAATTTAAATTTTTTTTGTATTACTCCAGTATATCCATTACAGATTCCGATAACATTAATATTTTTTTTTAATGCAGCCTGAACAACAGCTTTAATTGCTGCGTTCATTCCTGGAGAATCTCCTCCACTAGTTAAAATACCAATTTTTTTTATCATAATAAAAAAGTTTTTCCATAATTTAACTAAAATAATATTTTGTTTTAAAAATTTTTTTTAAAAAATTAAAGGTAATAATATTTTTCAGGAATAAATTTATTTGAAAATTCATATATAATAGGTTTTCCAGTGGGAATATTCAAATTGATTACTTGTTCACTAGTCATATTACTTAAATATTTTATTAGAGCTCTTAAAGAATTTCCATGAGCTATAATTAAAATTTTTTTATTTTTTTTAAAATTTGGAAAAATATTATTTTTCCAACATTTTATTACACGTTGTAAAGTTATTTCTAAACTTTCCGAACTCGGTAATTCTTCAGGTTTTAAAAAATTATATTTTCTATCATAATGAGGATGCCTTAAATCTGTTTTTTTTAAAAAAGGAGGTAAAATAGTAAAACTTCGACGCCATAATTGTACTTTTTCGATTCCATATTTTTTAATAGTTTCAGTTTTGTTTAAACCTTCTAAAGAACCGTAATGTCTCTCATTTAATTGCCATTTTTTTTTAATAGGAATCCAAGAGTGATTAATAAATTTTAAAATAATCCATAATGTATGTATTGCTCTTTTTAATACAGAAGTGTATGCAATATCAAAAAAAAATTTTTTTTGAAAAATTTTTTTTGCAGCTAAATATGCTTCTTCTTCACCATATTTTGATAATTTAATATCTTGCCAACCAGTAAATTGATTTAATTTATTCCATTTGCTTTCCCCATGTCTCATTAAGACAATTTTTAGCTTGCTCATAAAAATCCTATTAATTAATTTTAAAAAATGTAAAAAATTTTGAGATTAAAATAAATCAATAAATTATTTTATTTATTGATATAACAAATTTTTAAAATTTTCTTTAAAAATTTCTTTAAAAAAATTTTAATTTATAACATAATTTTAGAAAAATCTTGTAAAATTTCAACAATGTATTTTAAAAATTTTATAGATTGTTGTCCATCAATAATTTGATGGTCATATGTTAAAGACAAATACATCATAGGTTGAATTTTTATTTTATCTTGTATTGCAATTGGTCTTTTTTGTATGTTATTCATTCCTAAAATAGCTACTTGAGGTGGATTAATAATAGGAGTAGAAAATAAAGAACCAAAAATACCTCCATTAGTAATTGTAAAAGTACCATCTTGTAAATCTTCAAATTGCAATTTTCCACTTTCTCCTATTTTAGAAAAATATTTAATTTTTTTTTCAATATCAGACATTGTCATATTTTGAGCATTTTTTAAAACAGGTGTCAAAAGTCCTCTAGACGTTGAGACTGCAATACTAATATTATAAAATTTATGATATATAATTGTATCTTTTTCTTTCGAAGAATTTAAAATAGGAAATTTTTTTAATGCTTCTATAACTGCTTTTACAAAAAAAGACATATATCCTAAGCGTATGTTATATTTTTCTTGAAAAAAATCGCAATATTTATTTTTAATTTTAATAATTGAAGACATATTTACTTCGTTAAAAGTTGTCAACATAACTGAATTTTTTTGCGTTAATGATAATCTTTCTGCGATTTTTTTCCGAATTGGACTCATAGGAATTTTTTGAATATTATCGTTATGTGATTTTATAGACAAATTTAATTGATATGAATTATTTTCATTTTTTTTAAAATCTAAATTTTTTGAAAAATGATTGATATTTGAAATATTTTTAGTATTTTTTGATATTTCTTTTAAATTTAAATTTCTATTTTTATTATTATGTAGTTCATGAAATCTTTGTAAACGCCGATTTGATGGTGATAAATGTGTAATATTATGTAATTTTAACTTCTTACTTTGTTTCAAATTTTTTTGAATAGATTTAATAATAACAGGTTTATTTTTTTCTTTTAAAATAATTTGATTATTTGAATTTTGTATAATTCCTAAAATATCTTTAGATTTTACTAATTCTCCTTCTAAAAAAATTTTTTTGTGTAAAATTCCTGCAATAGGTGCAGAAATTTCTAAAATAATTTTGTCTGTTTCGATTTCAACTAATATTTCGTCTAATTTAACAAACTCACCACATTTTTTTTTCCATTTTAAAAGTATCGCAGTACTTATTGATTCCGGTAAATCTGGGACAAGTAATTTTATATCTTTCATAAATATTTTTGTTCCTTTTTAAAATGAGTAGTAAAAGCATCTTGAACAATTTTTTTTTGTTCTAATTTATGAACATCAAAACTACCTTCTGCAGTAGAAGCAAATTTTTCACGTCCCACATAGTATAAAACAATATTTTTAAAAGAATTTTTTAAATATTTATTATAATAATAAAAAAAATATACCCAACAACCTTGATTTTCAGGTTCTTCTTGACACCAAATACATTCTTGTACGTATAAATATTTTTTTAAAACTTTTTTTATATCTTTTTTAGGGAACGGATATAATTGCTCTAAACGTACTAATAAAATATTTTTAATATGCAATGTATTATATTTTTTTTCTAATTCATAATAAATTTTTCCTGAACAAAAAATAATTCGTGTAATTAAAACAGATTTTGATAAATTATCTTGAAATAAAATTTTACAAAATTTTTTATTTAAAAAATCATCTAAAGTAGAAAAAGTATTAGGATTTCTTAATAAAGATTTCGGAGTAAAAATAATTAAAGGAGTTTTATAAGTACTCAAACCATGTAAACATAATATATGATACATTTGAGTAACTGTACTTGGCATACAAATTTTTAAATTTTTTTGTGCACATAATTGTAAAAAACGTTCTATACGTGCAGAAGAATGTTCTGGTCCTTGACCATCATATCCATGTGGTAATAACATCACTAAAGAAGAAATATTTTTCCATTTTTGGTAACCAGAAGAAATAAATTGATCTATAACAATTTGCGCTCCATTAGAAAAATCACCAAATTGAGCTTCCCAAATAGTTAAAAAATTATAAGGTTGTATAGAATAACCATATTCAAATGCTAAAATAGCTTCTTCTGATAGTACAGAATCCCAAATTTCAAAAAAAACAGGAGATTTAGCAATATTTTTTAAAGGAATCCATTTTTTATGTGTTTTTTGACAATGTATTAAAGAATGACGATGAGAAAATGTTCCCCTACTTACATCTTCTCCTGTTAAACGACAAGAAATACCTAATTTTAATAATGTAGCATATGCTAAATTTTCTCCAGCTCCCCAATCAAATTTAATTTTATCTTTTGACATTAACATTCTATTTAAAAAAATTTTTTTAACTTGAGGATGTAATATAAAATCTTCAGGAATTTCTGATGTTTGAAATGCTATTTTTTTTAATTGTTTTTTAGATAATTTATAAGAAATTTTTGAAATATCTTTTAAAGAAAAATTATAAAAAATTTTTGAAGAAATTTTTGGTGTAATAGGAAATATATTTTGAACAGTTTTAAAATATGCTTTATTTAAACAATTTTGTAATTTTTCTTGATAAGATATAGAAAATTTTTTATATAATTTTTCATATTTAAAATCTTCTAAAATTAATTTTTTTTTCCATTTTTGAGTTATAGTTTTTAAAGTATTAATTTTAGTATACATAAATGGTTGTGTTACAAAAGGATCTTCTATTTCATGATGCCCTAAACGACGGTAACAAACTAAATCAATAAATACATCTTTTTTAAATAACATTCTAAATTTTAATGCTAATTCAATAATAAACATTACTGATTCTGGATCATCTGCATTTACATGAAAGATAGGAGAATCAATCATTTTAGCAATATCTGTACAATATTTACTTGTACGCAATAAATTAGGTTCAGAAGTAGTAAATCCAATTTGATTATTAATAATTATATGAATACTTCCAGATACAGAATAACCAGGTACTTGCGAAATATTTAAAGTTTCTTGAATAACTCCTTGTCCAATAAAAGCAGCATCTCCATGAATAATAATAGGTAAAACTAAATTTTTTTTTTTTTCAAAATTTAAATTATTAATAGTAGCGCGACAGCTTCCTAAAACTACAGGTGTGATAATTTCTAAATGAGAAGGATTTGCTAATAAAATGCATTCAAGATTTTGATTATCATAAATAAAATTTTTAATAAAACCTAAATGATATTTTACATCACCAGTAATTTTATTATTTTTAGTAGTACCTAAAAATTTTTTAAAAATTTTTGTTAAATTTTCTTTAAAAATATTATGCATGACGTTTAAACGTCCGCGATGAGCCATTCCTAAAAATATTTTCTTAATTTTATATTTAAAAGATTTTTTAATAATTTTTTTTAAGATAGGAATTAAAATTTCGCAACCTTCTAAAGAAAATCTTTTACTACCAGGAAATTTTTGATGTAAAAATTTTTCAAACATTTCTGAATGAATCAAATATTTTAATATTTTTTTTTTTTGTGTATTTGGTAAATTTGAATTTAAAAATTTTTTTTCAATATTATCTCGTAACCATTTTTTTTCTTCTTTTTTTTGTAAATGTAAAAATTCATATCCAATGTTAGAACAATATATTTTTTTTAAAAAAATATAAATATTTTCAAAAGTATCTTTATTTTTTTTAAAATGTAAAAAATCATCAGGAATCAACAATTTTAAATCATAAGTTTTTAAATTATAATATGATAAATCTAATTGAGGAATATGAATATTTTTTTTTAAATTTAAAGGATCTAATGTAGAAATATAATGTCCATGTTTTTGTATATTTTTAAAAAATTTAAAAAATTTTTTTGTAATAATATAAAACTTTTTTTTTGAGAAATATAAAATATTTTTATGTTTTTTTTTAATTTTTGGGGTAGAAATAAAATTTTCTATTTTTTTTGAAGCTACTGAACCTACTAATTTAAATATTTTTTTTTGAAAATTTTCATCTACAGATTTATTAAATTTTTGAAAATTTATTGATGATAAATCATATAATTCTTCTAAAAAATTTTGATTATCACTATATAACCAATTTTCTTCTAAAACATTTTTTTTTTTCATAAAAAACCTAATGATTTTTTTAATATTATAATTTTTATTTTTTAAATTGGATTAAAAATATTAACAAATTCAAGATCAAATTTTGTATTTTTTTTTTTTAACCATTTTGTTAAAGTTTTAATTCCTGCTATTTCAGTAGCATGATGTCCTAAAGAAAAAAAATGGATTTTATTTTCAAAAGAAACATGAATGTTTTCTTCTGATATTTCTCCAGTAAAAAAAGCATCAATATTTTTTTTTGTAGAATTTATTAAAAACTTTTGTCCTTTACCTGTACACCATGCTACACGTTTAATAAGATTTGGTGCTGTTTCTCCATAATGAAATGGTGTACGATGAAAAATTTTTTTAATTTTTTCGATTAAAATAGAATAAGGAATAGGATTTTCAAATTCTCCCCATAATACTTCAGGTAAAATATTACCTTTAATTTTAATGTTTAAATTTGATGCAAATAAAACATTATTTCCAATTTTTTTATGAATATCTAATGGTAAATGCCAACTATATAAATTAATATTATGTTTTAAAATATTTTTTATTCGTTTTCTTTTTATTCCTAAAATAACTTTTTCTTCATTATTCCAAAAAAAACCATGATGTACAATAATAGCATCAGCTTTTTTAGCAATAGCAATATTTAATAATTTTTGACAAATTGAAACTCCAGTAATAATTTTAATAACTTCACTTTTACCTTCAATTTGTAATCCATTAGGTACAATATCTAAAATTTTTTTTTTTCCTATTAATTTTTTATTAATTAATTTTTCTAAAATAAAATTGTTCATTTGATATCCTTTAAAAATTATTTAAAATTTATATTCTAAAAAAGAATTATAAATATTTTATTATAACAAAAAGTTATACAAAAAAATATTTTTTATTATTTATAATATTATTTTTTTATTAAAAAATAACTAATATATTTTTTCAAAAAAATCATGTATTATATTTAAAAATATATTAAAGAAAGTAAATTTAAATATGAATAAAATTGGTATTTTTTATGGTAGTGATACTGGAAATACAGAAAAATCTGCTTATTTAATTTGTGAAAAATTAAAAATAAAAAAAAATTGTGTGTTTGACATTTCTCAAAATTCTGTAAAAAAAATTAGAAATTATGATATTTTATTTTTTGGTGTTTCGACTTGGTATTATGGGGAATTACAAACTGATTGGGAAGAATGGTTATTACTTTTAAAAAAAATATCTTTTAAAAACAAAATTATTGCATTATTTGGATGTGGAGATCAAGAAGATTATAGCGAATATTTTTGTGATAGTCTTGGAATCTTATATAATTTTTTTTCTAAAAAAAAAGTTAATTTTGTAGGCAAATGGCCTATTAAAAAATATCATTTTGAAGCTTCAAAAGCTTTGTTACATAATTCATATTTTTGTGGCTTACCATTAGATTTTGATCGTCAACCTGAATTAACAAAAATTAGAATTTCTTTATGGGTTTCACAAGTTTTAACGGAAATTCAAAAATTAAAAATATTATTTCAAAAATAACAAAAAATATAATTATTTTTATAATGACAGTATAAAATATTAATTGTACTGTCATTATAATTAAACATAAAAATTTGTTATTAAAATATTAATTTTTATTCAAAAGTCATAATCCATTTTGTTAAATCTAACACTTTACTTGAATATCCCATTTCATTATCATACCAAGATATTAATTTAAAAAAATTTTTATTTAAAGAAAGTCCAGCTTTTGAATCAAAAATAGAAGTTAAAATTGATCCATTAAAATCACTCGATACTACTTCTTCTTCAGTATATCCAATGACATCTTTCATATAAGTTTCAGATGCCTCTTTAATAACTTCACAAATATTTTGATATGTAATGTTTTTTAATAAACGTACAGTAAAATCAACTACAGAAACATTTAAAACAGGAACACGAAAAGCTATTCCAGTAATTTTATTATTTAAGATTGGTAAAATTTTTCCTACTGCTTGCGCAGCTCCAGTAGAAGCAGGAATAATATTTTGTAAAACACTTCTTCCACCTCTCCAATCTCGTATGCTTACACTATCTACAGTTTTTTGTGTTGCAGTAGTAGCATGTACAGTTGTCATTAAACCTTCAATAATTTCAAATTCATCATTTAAAATTTTGCTTAAAGGAGCTAGACAATTAGTAGTACATGAAGCATTAGAAACAATTTTTTCTCCATTATATTCATTAAAATTCACTCCTCGTACAAACATAGGAATATTATCTTTAGGAGGTCCTGTTAAAATTACTTTTTTAGCTCCAGCTAAAATATGTTGAGAAGCTAATTCTTTCGTTAAAAAAATTCCTGTAGATTCAATAACAACATCAATATTTAATTTTTTCCATGGCAAATTTTGAGGATTATTTTCTGAAAATATTTGAATTTTTTGATTTTTAATTAATAAATAATTTTCGAATGTTTTTATTTTATCTTTAAATAAACCATGCGTAGAATCATATTTAATTAGATATTTTATATATGATATATTAATAATATCATTAATCGCAATAATTTTAATATTAGAACATTTTAAAGCAAGTCTTAAAATCATACGCCCAATTCTTCCAAATCCATTAATAGCGATTTTAATTTCCATTTAGATACCTTATTATTTTTTTATTAATATGACAATATGTAAAATAATATTTTTTTTTAAAAAAATATTATATAATTTATAAAATTTTATATGTATATATTAAAAATATTTTTTTTAAATTTTTTAAAAAATAAATAATTAATTTTATCACAAAAAAAATAAATTATTTTAAAAATTTTTAAAAAAAAATATTTTCATTTAATAGTTAAAAAAAATGGAAACTAATATTAAAATATTTCAAAAAAATCAAACTATTATTCATTATAAATATGGTATAGGACGTTATAAAGGAATGTGTTTAATAAAAAATAATAATAAAGAAATGGAATTTTTAATTATTATGTATGCTAATCAAACTAAATTATATGTTCCTATTACTTCGTTATCTTTAATTAGTATTTATCCCGAATTTTCTGGTACTGTTACTTCATTAAATACTTTAGGTCAAGAAATTTGGAATAAAGAAAAAAAAAAATTTACTAAAAAAATATATGATATAGCTTTACAATTAATTAACACATATGCAAAAAGAAAAGTACAACTAGGATTTTCATTTAAAAAAAATAAAATTCAATATAAAAAATTTTGTAAATATTTTCCATACAAAGAAACTAAAGATCAAAAAAAAGTTATTCAAGAAGTATTAAAAGATATGTCTAAAAAAGAAGCAATGGATCGATTAATTTGTGGAGATGTTGGATTCGGAAAAACTGAAATCGCTATGAGAGCATCTTTTATTGCAATAAATAATAAAAAACAAGTTGCTATTTTAGTTCCAACTACTTTATTAGCTCAACAGCATTTTAAAAATTTTAAAAAAAGATTTAACACATATTCAACAAAAATTAAAATTTTAACTCGTTTTACAAAAAAAAAAGAAATAAAAAAAATATTAGAACAATTACAAACTAAAAAAATTGATATTTTAATTGGAACCCATAAAATATTATCTCATAATATTATTTGGAAAAATTTAGGTTTATTAGTAGTAGATGAAGAACATCGCTTTGGAGTATCTCATAAAGAAATGATTAAAAAATTGTATGTTAATATTGATATTTTAACTTTAACAGCAACTCCAATTCCACGTACTTTATCATTAACAACTTTAGGTTTGCGCAATGTATCAATTATTGCAAAACCGCCTAAAAAAAGAATTCCAATTAAAACTTTTATAAAAAAATATGATGTTTTAACAATTCGAAAAATTATTTTAAAAGCTATTAAAAAAAAAGGACAAATTTATTATTTATATAACAAAGTTAAAGATATTGAAAACAAAACGATAAAATTAAAAAAATTAATACCAGAAGCTAAAATTTGTATTGGACATGGGCAGATGTCAGGTCAGAAATTAAAAACAGTTATGAAAGATTTTATTTTATATAAATTTGATGTTTTAGTTTGCACTACAATTATAGATACTGGAATTGATATTTCAAATGTAAATACTATTATTATTGAAAATGCAGATAAATTCGGAATTTCTCAATTACACCAATTGCGTGGACGTGTAGGTCGTACATCTCATCAAGCATATGCATGGTTTTTTGTAAATTCATATAAAAAATTAACAAAAAATTCTAAAAAAAGGTTAAATGCTTTAATTGAATCTCAATTTTTAGGTTCAGGATTTAAATTATCTATAAAAGATTCTGAAATTAGAGGTACAGGAGAAATTTTAGGTACTAGTCAAAGTGGACATATTGAAAAATTTGGAATTAATTTATATAAAAAATTATTACAAAATGCAATTGAAAATTTAAAAAAAAATGATTTATTTCACAATTTTTCTCTCGAAACAATTGATTTAGATTTAAATATTTCTGCTCTTTTTCCAAAAAATTATATTCAAAATATTCATATACGATTATTTTATTATCAAAAGATTTCAGAAATCAAAAATTTAAAAGAATTAAAAAAATTAAAAAAAAATATTTGTAATATATATGGTATTTTACCAATTTTTGCGAATAATTTATTTGTTTTAGAAAAAATTCGAATTATTGGGTCAAATTTAAATATTAAAAAAATTTATTCTCGCTCGAAACTTGGTTATATAACTTTTTTTCAAAATCCAAAAATTAATTTTTCTTGGCTCTCAAAAGAAATTTTAAAAAATCCTTTAAAATGGAAAATAACACCTGAAAAAATTTATTTTTATAGACAATTTGAAAATGATGAAAAAAGAATTTTCTGGTATTATAAATGGTTAAAAAAAGTATATTTATTAAGAAAAATATAAAATAATTGATAAAAAATTTTTTTATTAAAAATATTTTTTAATTTTATTTACATTATAATTATACTATTTAAATAAATTAATATGAGAAAAAAATGATAAAACATATTTTTATTGCAAGTTCACAAAAAAAATGTATTGAATATTGGCAATTATCAAAATTAAATATTTTAAATCGTGTGCAAAAAATTTACACTTATGGAAACGTACAACCTTTATTATATGAAAAAACTAAAAAATTATTATATGCAGGAATACGACATCAACATTATATAATAATTTATAAATTAATACAAAATAAATATTTAAAAAAAATACAAAAATTTAAAATTTCTTGCTCTTTAAATCATTTTCATATTAATAAAGAAAAAACAATTTTATTTGGTGCATCATATCATTATAATAAATTAAATATTTATTCTTTAAATCATGATGGTTTAATTCAAAAAAAAATTAATAAAATTTCTAACATTCTAGGATGTCATTCAAGTTGTTTAAACATAAATAATAATATTTTATTTTTAGCATCTTTAAAAAAAGATTTGATATATACTTATCAAATATATTTTAAAAATACATATTATTATATGCATAAAAAACATTCTTTTTTATTACTTAAAAAAAAAAGTGGACCTCGTCATATTATTAGTCATCCTTCCCAAAACTATATATATAGTTTAAATGAACTTAATGGTACAATCGATATATGGAAAATTATTAATATATCATTAAAAATTTTTAAAATTCAATCAATTTCTTTAATTCCATTTTATGAAAAAAAAAAATTTTGGTCTTCTGAAATTTTAATTCATCCTACTGGAAAATTTTTATATGCTTCAGATCGTATTAAAAATATGATTTTTGTATTTAAAATTAATAATTGTAATTTCACTTTAAAATTTTTAAAATATTATATTACTGATACACAACCTAGATCTTTTCATATTGATGATACTGGAAAATATTTAATTTCTGTTGGACAAAAATCAAATACTTTAACAATTTATGATATCAAAATTAATGGTTTATTAACTCCAATAATACACAAAAATATTGTACAAGATCCTATTTGGGTTTTAATTTATTAAATATAGTACATTTAAAAAAATTTTTATATTTTTTAAAATTTTTTTTGAAATAAATCAATGTATTGTCATTGTCGATGATAAAAAAATTTTAAAAATTTGACAATACATTGGAAAAAATATTTAAAAAAATGTAATATATATTAAAAAATTTATTTATAAAGAGGATATTTTTTACATAAAAAAATAACTTTTTTTTGAATTTTTTTATGTAAAGAAATATTTTGAGAATTATTTAAAATATCACAAATCCATTGAGAAATTTTCGCTACATCAGCTTTTGAAAAATTTCTTTTTGAAATAGAAGCAGTACCTATACGTATTCCTGATGTAACAAAGGGATTATGAATATCATTAGGTATTGTATTTTTATTAACTATAATATTTGAATCTTCTAAAAGATTACTAGCTTGTTGTCCAGTAATATTTTGATTTTTTAAATTTAAAAGAAATAAATGATTCTCTGTTTTTTGAAAAATTATTAAAAAATTATTTTTTTTAAAAATTTTGATCATATTCGCAGCATTTTGTATAATTTTTTTTTGAATTTTTAAAAAATTTTTAGTCATTGCTTCTTTAAATGCAATTGCTTTAGCTGCAATAACATGCATTAATGGACCTCCTTGTATACCAGGAAAAACGGCAGAATCTAATTTTTTATATAATTCAAATGATCCTTTTTTTACTAAAATAAGACCACCACGAGGACCACCTAAAGTTTTATGAGTTGTTGTACTAACTATATGAGCATATTTTAAAGGATTGGGATATTCTCCTGCTAATATTAAACCTGCAACATGTGAAATATCTACAATAAAATAAGCATTTATAGAATCTGCTATTTTTCTCATTTTTTTCCAATTGCATGTTCGTGAATATGAAGAAAAACCTCCAATAATAATTTTTGGTTTATATAATTGAGCTAATTTTTTTAAATTCAAATAATCAATTTCTCCATTTATATCAGTACCGTATGAAATAGAACGATAAATTTTCCCAGAAAAATTTACTTTTGAACCATGTGTTAAATGTCCTCCATGAGTTAATTCCATTCCTAAAATAATATCACCTGGTTTTAAAAGAGCTAAAAAAATAGCTGCATTAGCTTGAGAACCAGAATGAGGTTGTACATTTGCATACTCTACTTGAAATAATTTTTTTGCTCTTTTTATAGCTAAAAGTTCTATTTTATCAATAATGCGACATCCATTATAAAATCTCTTTTTAGAATATCCTTCAGCGTATTTATTTGTTAAACAAGAACCTTGTGCATACATAACTTGCATGCTAGCATAATTTTCTGATGCAATTAAATTAATAGTATTTTCTTGTCTTTTTTGTTCTTTTAAAATTAAATCATTTATTTTTTGATCAAAACATAAATTCTTTATATGTTTCATAAAAACTCTCTAAAATTTTTTTAAAAAAAATATTAAAAAAAATAATAATAAAAGAATATTATTTTTTTTAAAAAATATTTATATAAATATACATGGTTTTTTAAAAATACGATTAAAATTAATAATAGATTTTGTTTGAGTAAATAAATTATTAAAAACAATTTTATTTTTAAATAATTCATTTTCTTTTAAAATCAACAAAAATTTTGTATGATTTAATAAAGAATTTTTAATATCTTGAGAAAAATTATAATTAATAAAATTAGTTTTAATATATAAATTAGGCCATTGATGACGTAATTTTTCAGCTATTTTTAATACAAAAAAATTATACAATTCATTTTTACATAATATATTAATACGAATTTTAGAAAATAAAAAAAATTTTTTCAAATTGTCTAATTTATATAATAATAATAATCTTTCCATTCCAATAGCACAACCTATAGCTGGAATTTTAGGACCTCCTAAATTTTCAACAAGTGTATCATAACGTCCCCCAGCACAAACAGTATTTTGAGAACCTAATAAATTAGTTTTCCATTCAAATACAGTATCATTATAATAATCTAGTCCTCGGACTAATTGATAATTTATTTTATATGAAATTTTATTATGTTTTAAAAAAAAACATAAATTTTTAAATCGATCTCGAGATTTTTTATTTAAATAATCTATTAAACAAGGGCCTTTAGAAATTAAATTTTGTATTTTTAAGCATTTATTGTCTAAAAGTCTTATTGGGTTTTCATATAACAATTTCTTCGTAATAGGATTAAATTGAGATTCATAACGTTGTAAATATGTTTTTAAATCCAAACAATATTTTTTTCTAGAATTAACAGTCCCTATTGAGTTAATCTCTAATTTTAATAAATGTAAAATGTTTAATGATTTCCAAATATAAATAGTTAATTTTAACAATTCAAAATCAGTAATAATATTAAAAGAACCAAAATTTTCTATTCCAAATTGAGAAAATTGACGAAAACGACCTTTTTGAGGTCTTTCATAACGAAACATGGGACCTAAATACCATAATTTTTGTATTTTATTTATTTGAAAAATATTATTTTGTATACAAGCCCGAATACAACTAGTAGTTCCTTCAGGACGCAAAGAAATGCTGTTTTTTTTTTTATCTAAAAAACTATACATTTCTTTTTGAATTATATCTGTATAATTTCCAATAATTTTATTAAAAATATCAGTTTTTTCTAATATTGGAAAGCGAATTTCAGAAAAAAAATATGATTTTAAAATTTTTTTAATTTTTTCTTCTAAAAAATTTAAATATTCTGTTTCTTCAGGCATATAATCATGCATTCCGCGAATAGATTGATATTGGTAGTTCATAAAAATTCCTATTATATTAAAAATATTTTTTTAAATTTAAAATTTTTTTTTTTAAAAAAAAAGAATCTAATGTTGATCAATAACAATTAATTTAAAATATTTTTTAAATTATTTTTTCCTACAAGTTGTCCGCAAGAGGCATTAATATCAGATCCTCGATTTTTTCGAATCGTAGTAATAAATCCTTTTTTAATTAAAATTTTCGAAAAATTAATAATATTTTCCATAGGACTAGAAGCATAACTTGAAAAAGGAAAAATATTCCAAGGAATTAAATTAATTTTACATGAAATATTATGTAATAATTTTGATAATTCTAATGCATGTTCTTTTTGATCATTGATATCTTTTAACATAACATATTCTATTGTTACTCGATTTCGATTAGCTTTTGAATATTCTAAATATTTTTTTATGACATTTAATAAATTTCGAATATTATATTTTTTATTAATCGGCATTAAAAAATTACGTATTTTATCATTTGGAGCATGTAAAGAAATAGCTAATGAAATATCAATTTTTTTTATCATATTTTTTAATGCAGGAATAATTCCCGAAGTAGACAAAGTAATTTTATGTTTTGAAAAATTTCCACCATATTTATGTGTTAAAATCTTTAATACTGTTTTAATATTTTTAAAATTTAATAAAGGTTCTCCCATTCCCATGAATACTATATTTGTAATTTTTTTTTTAAAAAATTCTTTTTCAAAATAATTTTTTTTCATTATATACCAAACTTGTACTATAATTTCTTCTACAAATAAATTTCTTGTAAATCCTAATGTACCTGTTGCACAAAAAGTACATTTTAAAGGACATCCAATTTGTGACGAAATACATAAAGTTACTCTTTTTTTATCAGGTATATATAATGTTTCTACAATTTTTTTATTAAATAAGAATCCTAATTTTATTGTGCCATCTTTTGACAATTCTTGAAATTTTATAATTGGAGATTTAATTACAGCATATTTTTTTAATTTTTCTTTACAGGAAAAATTTAAATTAATCATATCATCAAAATTTTTACAAAATTTTTTATAAATCCAATGCATGATTTGCTGAGCTCTAAATTTTTTTTCTCCTAAAAATAAACAAAAATTTTGCATTTTTTTAAAATTTAAACTTAACAAATTAATTTTTTTATTTTTTTGTAATTTGAATAAACTTTTTTTATCCATTAAAACCTCTAGAAAAATATTAAATAAAATTTTAAAATATTATAAAAATTTTTAATTCCTGTTAAAATGTAATAAATTTTAATAAATTTATATTTTTTTATTTATTTATTAATAACAACAAAATAATATTTTAATATTATATATATTATTTTTTAAAGATAATATAAAATATAAATTTATTATAAAAAGAGTGTATATATGTATCCGAGATTAAATATAGCTATTCGAGCAATTCGTAAAGGTGGTAATTTTTTAGCACAAAATTATGATAAAAAATATATATTCGATCAAAATTCTAAAAAAAACATTAAATATCTTAAAAATATTCAAAATATTACTTTTAATATTATTTCTGAAATTATCTTAAAATTTTATCCAACAGATACTATTATTCAAGAAAAAATATATCATTCTTTAAAAACAGATCAAAAAATGAAATGGATTATCTATCCATTAGATGGGAAAACAAATTTTTTACATAAAATTCCTCATTTTTGTGTATCTATTTTAATTATTAAAAATAATATTAAATTAATATCGGTTATTTATGATCCCATTAAAAATGATTTATTTACAGCTATTAAGGGTAAAGGAGCTCAACTAAACGGATATCGTATGAGATGTAGTACGCAATCTTTGATATATAATAGTATAATTACAATATATGTTTTAAAATTTTTAAAAATAAAAAAATATTTATTTTTTTTATCTCCATTATTACAAGAAAATATGAATATTAGATGTTCAGGAAGTTTAATTTTAGATTTGGCATATTTGTCATCTGGAAAAATTGATTTTTTTATTGGAATTAATTTAAAAAAAAATAATTTTTTAGTTGGTGAATTACAAATTCAAGAATCAGGAGCATTAATTAGTGATTTTTTTGGAAATCCGAATTATAATATTAAAAATAATATATTTTCTAGTAATGAAAAACTTTTACGTTTTATGTTACAAAAAAACTTTTTAGAATCAAAAGAAAAAAAATAATAAAAAATAAAAGCATATTTTACCTTTTTTGTACAATATGCCTTTTTTAAGATTTTTTTTTAAAAAAAATGTATTAAATTACATAATTTTTTTATTTCAGTTTTTTTACAAAATTTAAAATTTTTTTGTGACAAATCAGAAGATAATGTTATATTTCCATAACGAATTCTTTTTAAAATACAAACTTTTATATGAACATAATTCCATAAACGTCTAATTTCATGATTATGTCCTTTCAACAAAATTATTTTAAACCATCTTTTATTCTTTGATTGTCCTAAATCTATAACAGTTTTAAAAAAACAAAAAACATTCTTTAAAAAAATACCTTTTTTTAAAATATCAATTTTTTTTTGTAAAATTTTTCCTTTAACGCAAACTAAATATTCACGTTCTATTGCATATTTAGGATGCATTAGCCGATATGCAATTTCTCCAAAATTTGTAAATAATAATAATCCTGAAGTATTAATATCTAAACGTCCAATCATAATCCATCGTTCAAATTGTTTAAAAGGCAAATTTCGAAAAACAATAAAACGTTTATATGGATCTTTAAATGTACAAATTTCTCCAATTGGTTTATGATATTTTAAAATTTTTATATTTTTTGAAAATATTCTATTCTGATTTTTAAATAATATATTTTTTCCTTTAATAACAATTTTTTGAATATCGGAAATATTATATCTTGCACCAATTTCAACTTGTATATTATTAATATATATAAATCCTAAATGAATTTGAGATTCAATATATCGTCGTGACCCACATCCTAAAATAGAAAGAATTTTTTGGATTTTTGTATTATTCAAAATAATAAAACCTTTAAAGTTTTTTTTTAAAAAAAAAATAATTTTTTATTCTAAATTATATATTTTTTTTATAAGAAAATAAATAAACAGAGAAAAATTTTTCATGTTAAATTAATATTAATTTTTAATAAATTACATTTTTTTAATAAAAATTATTATAATAAACATTTTAATAATAATATTTTATTTTAAATTATGAAAAGTTTTTAATTTTAAAAATTAAAAATTATTTTTAGAATTTTGTATAAAGGAAAATAATATGTGTTTTTTTAAAAAAAAAATTGTACATGAAACTATTCATTTTTTAAATTGCAATTTTTTAAATTTATTTATTATTTCAACATTGTGCGCTTTATTTACGATTGCTACACATTATTTATTAGAACCTACTGCATATGATTTATCACATATTTATGGGACAAATTTTTTTGATACTTTCACTGTATTTAAAACAACTTCACATTTAACTATAAATCAACAAAAAATTTTATTTAATTTATCTTTTATTAAAATTTCTACTTTAATTTTAGGCAATACAATTTTATGTTCTTCTATTATGTCTATTTTACAAAATCCAAATTTAAATAAAATTTATAATGTTCCAAAAATTTTAAAAAAATCTCTATTTTTTATGCCAAAACTATTTTCACTATTTTTTATAACTGCGAGTATTGTAGAAGTAGGATTTATTTTTTTTACATTAACTGGAGTTATATTATGTATACTATTATTTATTTCTCCAATCATATTTTTAATCGATCAATCAGGAGTTTTCAACGCTATTAAAAAAAGTTTCAAAATTTCATGGAAAAATATTACAAAAATTTTTTTTCCTATTTTTGTATGGTTATTATGCAAATTATCTTTAATCATTTTTTTTGCAATTTTTCATTTTTTTTCTACTTTTGTAACTTTTTTTCTTTTACAAGTAATTTTAAATAATTTAACTATAATAATATATATTTATTTTTTTTATTTTTATATTTTCTTAAAACAAGAAAAATACAAAAAAAAATTTTCTTCAGAATTATAAATTTTATAATTAAAATTTTTTTATAATTAATATAAAAAATTTAAAAAAAATAATAATATTAATTATTTAATTTATCGTATGTTTAAAAAAATTTCATATATATTTTAATAAAATAAGAAATCATTTATGTATTTTAACAAAAATTTAAAAATATTTTCAATTAAAAATTTAGTATTACGAACAATAGCAATGCCTTTACATATAAATGCTAATGGAGATATTTTTGGTGGATGGATTATGTCTCAAATGGATTTAGCTGGCGCTATATTGGCAAAAGAAATTTCTTCTGGAAAAGTTTCTACTGTACAAGTAAACAATATGAATTTTTTAAAACCTATTTCAAGTGGAGATTTAATAACTTGTTATGCAAAATGTATTAATATTGGAAACTCCTCATTAACAATTGATGTAGAACTTTGGATTAAAAAATTAACTCCTTTTTTATTCGGAACATCTTATCGTACAACTTATGCTACTTTTATTTATGTTGCAATCGATCAAAATGGAAAAAAAAGAATTATACCAAATATGACAATATTATAAAAAATATTTCATTATTTTAATATTTTTATAAATATTTATGTTTTTAACAAATAGAAAAAATTTAAAAAATAATATTTTAATAGGAAAATAAAGACCTCATGCAATTTTATTCTTTTATAATGCAAATTTTAAAATTTATATATTATTTTATTAATAAATTACGACATATGTTTATAAATTTTACATTTATTATAATTTTTAGTATTATAATTATGTTTTTATATACTATTTTTCCTTCTAATTTAAGTGAAATAACAACATCAATTAACAATCCATCAGCTTTAATTATAAATTTAAATAATAATTTAGAAGATAATTATACACCCATTAAAAAAAATAAAAATAAAATAATTAATTTTTTCGAACGATATTTTTGTTTTCCTTCATCTTCTAATTCTGTGTATGAAATAGCACAAAAAATTAAACAAGCTCAAAATGATAATAAAATCACGGGAATTATTTTAAATTTTAATAAAAATTTTTTTAGTAATAGAACTACATTAGAATATTTAGGAAAAAAATTAAAAAATTTTAAAAAATCTGGAAAACCTATTTTTTCTGTTAGCCATTTTTATAATCAAAATCAATATTATTTAGCTAGTTTTGGTAATGAAATATTACTTTTTCCTCATGGTTCTGTGATTTTTGAAGGAATGTCAATAAAAAAATTTTATTTTAAAAAATTTTTACAATTATTAAAAATTCATACACATATTTTTAAAATTGGACGATATAAAACAGCAGTTGAAATATTTAAAAGAAATCAACCTTCAAAACTAAGTAAAAAAATTGATTATTTTTGGTTAAATTTTCTTTGGAAAAAATTTTTATTAACTATTTCCAGAAATAGAAAAATTTCTCAATTTACATTATGGAATTCTACTTTAAAATATTTAAAACAATTAAAAAAATATGGAAATTTAACAAAAATAGCAAAAAAAAATAATTTAATTGATCATGTTTATTCTGAAGAAAATTTAAAAAAAAAATTTATAAAAATTTTTGGAAAAAACAAAAATACACAAAATTATAATTTTATTACTTTAGAAAATTATCAAATTTTTAATAAAAAAAATGATATACCACATAATAAAATAGCAATCATTTTTGCTTCTGGATCGATAGATAATAATTTTCAAAACAAAAATTGTATGAATATTTCAAAAATTATACAAAGAATCAGAGAAGTAAATAATAATCCACATATTAAAGCTGTTGTTTTACGTATTAATACTCCTGGAGGAAGTGCTTTTTTTTCAGAAATTTTAAGAAAAGAATTATTAAATTTTCAAAAAAATAAAAAACCTTTGATTATTTCTATGGGAGATATTGCAGCTTCAGGTGGATATTGGATGTCTACAGCAGGAAATTATTTAATTGCAAATTCAACGACTTTAACTGGATCTATAGGTATTTTCTCTGTTGTTAATACTTTTGAAAAAATTTTAGAAAAATTTGGAATATTTCAATCTTGTTTAACAATAAAAAAACCATATACTACAAATATTTTTCAAAATTTAAATCATGAATCAAAAAATTTTCTTCAATATAGTATTGAAAAAGGATATTTAGATTTTATTAAATTAGTTTCTAAAGCTCGAAAAAAAACTTATTTACAAATACATAAAATTGCTCAAGGAAAAATTTGGACTGGTTTAATAGCTAAAAAAATAGGATTAATTGATAAAATTGGAGATTTTGATACTGCTGTAAGGAAAGCAGCAAAATTAGCAAATTTAAAAGATTATGAAATTGATTGGCCGACTTCTGAAAAAAATATATTAGAGATAATTTTTGAGAAATTTTTGAATACATTTTATACGTTTACTCATCAAATTTTTAATATTAAATTTCAAAAATTTATTCAAAATATTTCGTTTTTTTTAACCAATATTGTTCAATTGTTTAAAATGTGTATTACGCCACAAAAAAATTTAGCTTTATGTTTGACATGTAGTTCTATTCAATAAAAAACATTTTTAAAAATTTATTAAATACCAATAAAAATTTTATAATTTTTTATTGGTATTCAATTTTAAAAAAACTACAAAATATAATATAAAAATAAAAAATATTTTGTTTTTAAAAAATATTTTAATATTTTGAAAAATTGATAAATTTAATTAATTAAAAATATTAATATTACTTTAAATTATTAAATTCATATCTTGTTTTTGTAATTGAGCATGATAAGAAGATCGAACAAAAACACCACTAAAAACACTTGAAAATCCCATAGAAAGAGCAATTTTTTCTAGATTTTTAAATTTACTAGGAGTAATATATTTTTTCACAGGTAAATGATTAATACTAGGTTGTAAATATTGACCTATGGTTATCATAGAAACCCCTACTTTTCTTAAATCTTTTAATACTAAAATAACTTCATCAAAACGTTCTCCTAATCCTAACATCAAACCCGATTTAGTATGAATATGTGGAAATTTTTTATGAAAATTATATAATAGTTTTAATGATGATTTATAATGAGCTCCAGGACGTACTTCAGAATATAAACGTGGTACATTTTCTATATTATGATTAAAAATATTTGGTAAATTTTTTTTAAAACAATCCAAAACAGTCTTTAAAACTCCTCTAAAATCAGGAACTAAAATTTCAATAGTCACATTATTTTTTTTTCGAATTTCCTTGATACATTGGCAAAAATGTTTTATTCCTTTGTCTTTTAAATCATCTCTAGTGACAGAAGTAATAACTACATGTTTTAAATGTAATTTTGAAATAACATATGCTAATTTTTTGGGTTCTTTAAAATTTACTTTTTCAGCTCGCCCTTTAGAGACAGCGCAAAATGGACATTTCCTAGTACATACTGATCCTAAAATCATAAAAGTGGCAGTACCAGAATTAAAACATTCCGAAAGATTAGGACATTGTGCCTCTTCACAAACTGTATTTAATTGATTTTTTCTTAAAATTTTTTTTATGTTCTGAATATTATCGCAATTTATTGGAAAATTTATTTTTAACCATTCAGGTTTCTTTAATAATATTTTTTTTTTATATAGAATTTTTGACATAATCAATTTTTTTAATGTAATGAAAAATTTTTCAAACTATAAATTTAAAAATAATTTTTTAAAATATTTAAAAATATACCTTTAAATAGAAAGAGTTAAAAGGTCAACATTTGAAAAACTTTTTACAATATTTTTTAAAATCTCTTTTTTAACTGAATTTATTGTAACGTTTTTATTATAAAAATACATATCAACCATTTCTAAATTTTTTTTACCACAAACATTAATAAATGTAAAAGGAAACAAATCCATTTTTACATTTATAGAAAAACCATGCATTACGCATCCACGAGTAATGCGTAATCCAAAAGAACAAATTTTTTTATTTTGAACATATAATCCAGGAAATTTTTTTTTTTCAAAAGCTAAAATAGAAAAATACCTTAAAGTTTTTTTCATAATAAATAACATCTTTTGAATAAAATAAGATAATAATATTTTATTTTTTTTTAAATCAATAAGAAAATATATTATTAATTGTCCTGGACCATGATATGTCATTTTTCCTCCTCGATTTACTAAAAAAACAGGAATTTTCTGTATATATGGTACAAATTTACTTTTTTCTAAAAAACCACGTGTAAAAACTGGATAATGTTCTAAAATCCATATTTCATCTATGGTTTTAGAATGTCTAAACATTGTAAAATATTGCATAGAAAAATTGATACTATTCCAATCAGATAGACCAAAATCTCGAATAATAATAGACATATATTTAAAATTTTTTTAAAGAAAATTTTATATGTATTTTAAATACAAAATATTTAATAGTAAAAACTATCTTTTATTCCATTAATGAATAATTCTATACTTAAAGACAATAAAAAAATACCAATTAAACGTGACATGATAACTTTATTAATTTGACTCAAATTTGCGATAAAATGAAAAAACCATCTAAATAAAAACCAACAAAAAATACAAAATATTGCAAATGTAATCAAATTACCTAATATTTGATACCAACAAGAATTTTTTATACACCATAATATTATTGCACTGATCGATTTTGGGCCAAGAAACACAGGAGCAGATAATGGAATAAAAATAATATCAGTTCCAAAAAAAATATTTAAATTTTTTAAAAAAAAGGAATTATGTTGAGAAGAATCAAAAAAATTACAACTTAATAATGCTAATGCACTTAAAAAAAGTAAAATTCCATTAGCAATTTGAAAAGAAGAAATAGAAATACAAAAAATATCTAACATTTTATATCCCAACATAAAAAAAATAAATATAAATGACATAAGCAATATATTATTTTTAAAAGAAATAGAATTCTTTCCTTCATACATTTGAACATTAATAATACGCACAAAAATTAAAATTATCCCTATTGGAATTGCTAAAATACATAAATTCAAAAATAATTGAAAATAATTAGAAAAAATTATATATATATCTTTCATGAAATAATTCCTATAAAATTTTTAAAATGAAATAAAATATTTATAAAACTCAAAAATCATGCAATACAAGCAATAATTTTTTTAGTTTCAAATTTAATAGTAACAATATAAACCATAATTATATCAGATACACGATAATAAATTTTGTTACGTATATATACCATTCCTATGTCAGGATAAAAAACTAATTCTTTTTGAATGTTATGAATATAAAAAGATGGAATAAAAATAAAAGCTCCATTTTGAATTAATCTCGCCCGAATTCCATTACGTAAAATATCAATAATATTTGCTTGAAAAATTTTTTTTTTATGGTTATAAGATCTTAAAAAACGTATATACAACCAATCTTCTAAATCCCGATTTGCTAAACGAGTCCTTCTTTTTTGAAGAATAATATTATTAATAATTGATTCGGTAGGTTTGATAATATTTTTTTCACCTTTAATAATCGATTTTATTAATCGATGATTAATAAGATCGCTATATTTTCTAATTGGAGAAGTCCATGTTGCATAGACTGGAAAACCTAATGCATAATGTGGGCGAGGAGTAAGACTTATTTCTCCAAAATTTTGAAATCTATATAAACGATAATTTATATAATTATTAGAAATTTCTTTAATATGACGTCTTAATTTACAAAAACCTTCTAAAGTCATGATTTCTTGAGGATGATATTCTATTTGATATTCTTTTAAAAATTTACATACATTAATAGCATTAAAAATATCAAAACCAGAATGAATATTATATAAACCAAACCCTAACTTTTTACTTAAAAATGTCGCTGCACAAATATTTACAGCAATCATAGCTTCTTCAATCATACGATGAGCAATACGACGAGATTCTAAAGAAACATTTAATACTTCCCAACTTTCTGAAAAATGAAAACGAAACTCAGGTTTATCTGGAAAAATAAAAGCAAATTTATTGCGCCATAAATGGCGAATATCATAAATTTTTTTTAATAATATAATTTGCTTTTTAATATAATCGTTTTCTGGAATCCAAGTTCCTTTTTTTTCTAACCAATTTGAAACATTTTCATATGTTAGTTTACTTTTTGATTGTATCCAAGCTAAAAAAAAATTAATTTTTTTTGTAGAAATACTACCATCTATATTAATTACTACACTACAAACAATAGAGGGGCGAGTTAAAAATGGTTTTAAAGAACAAATATCTTCAGATAATTTCCTTGGTAACATAGGAATATTAAATCCAGGCAAATAATGTGTAAAACTACGTTTTTTTGCTATCTTATCTAATTTTGTATTTTTATAAACAAATTCTGTAGGATCGGCTATTGCTACCATTAAAAGAAATTTTTTTTCTGTAATTTCTTTAATAAAAATAGCATCATCAATATCTTTTGTGTATTGATTATCAATAGTAATAAAATTTAAATGCGTTAAATCTGTTCTGTTTTTTTCATTATGATATAAATTAAAATCATGTGTAATATGAACATTTGGTGAGCTCTTTTTTAAATTATGTCGAGCTAAAATAACATACCAAGGAGCTAAAGGATTAATTTTTTTTACAATAAATTTTAAAATAATTGCATAAAATCTATTTTTTTTTTGTAAAGGGTGCTCAGTTAATTCAGCCATAACCCAATCTCCATGTTCACAAACATGTTTTTTAATATCTTTAGAATTACATAATATTAAATTACGAACATATGGATAATGTGATTGAATAAATAAAAAATTATTTTTTTTCTGTATAGATCCTATAAATTTAGTTAAAAAAGGAACTACTAACTTTTCTGGATAAATAATTTCCCGATTTTTTTCAATTTTAATATACCCTTGTATACGATCACCATGCATAACATTTTTCATATATTTTGGAGGTATAAAGAATATTTTATTTACATTAGTTTCTAAAAATCCAAAATTTTTTTTAGTACTTTTTACAATACCTTCGATTTTAGGATATTTTAAAATCATTTTTTTTTTTAATTGAATTAATAATGGATTATTTTGAAAAGTCATAATATAACACAATCCTGTTAATAATATCGAATATTTAAAAATTTTATAATATTATAAAATTTTATAAAAAATTTTTATTAAAAATATATAAAATATGTAAAATATGTAAAATATGGAAAATTATATATATTAAAATATTTTTTTTAAAAAAACATTATTTTGTATATTAATTTATATTGTTTCAAACATTCCAAAAATATTAAATCCGGAATCTACATAAATTGTTTGACCTGTAATTCCTGATGACAAATCAGAACATAAAAAAGATGCAGTATTTCCTATTTCTTCTAAAGTCACCTTTCTTCGTAAAGGAGAAAATTTTGAAGAATATTTCATAATTTGATAAAAATTATGAATTTTTCTAGAAGATGAAGTAAGAATAGGACCTGATGATAAAACATTAATACGAATATTTTTTTTTCCTAATGAATATGCTAAATATTTAACATTAGATTCTAAAGAAGATTTAGCGGAATTTAACAAAACATACCCAGGAACATATTTTAAAGAACCAATAAAAGATAAAGTTAAAATAGAAGATTTTAAATTTAAAAATTTTTTAGCAGCTTTAATTATAGCCAATAAACTAAAAGAACTAATATCATGAGTAATTTGAAAATCTTTACGAGAAATGTTTTCTATATTAAATTCTTTTTTTTTTATATTAGTAGAAAAAACGACTGAATGAACAATACCATCAAAAAATGACCATACTTTAGATAAATTTTTAAATAAGTTTATAATACTAGTATCTAATTGTACATCACAAAAAAAGATTCTATTAGAATTCACTGTTTTTGCTAATTTTTGAATTTTTTTTTTATTTTTCTCTTGATGATAGGTAAAAGATAATTCTGCTCCATATTGATACATTTGTTTTGCAATACCCCAAGACAATGAAAATTTATTTGTCATACCAATAATTAAAATTTTTTTTCCTTTCAAAAAACTCATATCTTTTATATACCTTATGAAAAAATCTTATTAAAATATTTATATTTTTTTTAGAATAAATATTTTAATTAATATTTTTAAAAATAATATTTTTTTAACTGATATAAGGAATACAGTTTGTTATTATTCCTCCCCCTAAACAACAATTAATATTATATAATACTGCTGATTGACCTGGAGTAACAGAAAGTAACGGAATACGAAATATAATTTTTATATCTTTAGAATTTAAAAAAAAAATACGACACGAAATTGGAGAATATTGAGATCGAATTTGTACATGATAAAAAAAATGTTCTGAATATTTAAATTTATTAATCCATGATATTTTATGTATTATGCAACCCACAGATAATAAATAAGGATTACGCGATCCTTGTACAACTGTAATAGTATTTTTAATATGATTTTTTTTTACCACATACCAAGGAAATCCAGGAGTATTTTTTAAACCTCCTATTTTAAGACCTGTACGTTGCCCAATAGTATAATAATATATTCCTTCATGTATTCCTATAATTTTATTTGACATAGTAATAACATTCCCTTTTTTTACAAATAAATATTTTTTTAAAAAAAGAGTAAAATTATTTGGAGAAATAAAACAAATACCCATAGAATCTTTTTTATCAAATACAGATAATGAAATTTTATGAGCTATGCGTCGTATTTGAGATTTAAAAAATTTACCTACAGGAAATAAAATATTAGATAACTTTTCTTCTTTCAAAGTATATAAAAAATAACTTTGATCTTTTTTTAAATCTTCAGCTCGATATAAATAATATCTATTTTTTTTTTTAATTCGTTGCGCATAATGTCCAGTAGCAATATAATCTGCAGATAATATTTGAAAAGAAAAATTATAAAAATATTTAAATTTAATAATTTGATTGCACAAAATATCTGGATTTGGAGTGTGTCCATTTTTATATATTTTTAAAAATTTTAAAAAAACATATTTCCAATATTCATATGAAAAATTTATAACATGTAAAAATATTCCTAATTTTTGGCATACTTTTTTAGCATCTAACAAATCTTTTTTAGAAGAACAATATCCATTTTTATCATCTTCTTCCCAATTTTTCATAAACAAACCTTCAACATGATATCCTTTTTGTAACAATAACCAAGCAGAAACAGAAGAATCAACCCCACCCGACATTGCAACAATAACTTTTTTTCTCATATTTCTATATTCTCAAAATATTCAATTATAAAAAAATCTTTTAAAATATTGAAAAAATTATTATAATTAAATAAACTATTTTTTTTCAATATATTATAATATCTATAATATAAAATTTTTTTTAAAAAAAAATAATATTTATTTTTTTTAAAAAATAAAATAAATTATAATAATTATTTTATCATAATGGAAAAAAATATAACATGAAAAATATACGAAATTTTTCTATTATTGCACATATCGATCATGGAAAAACTACCTTATCAGATCGTCTTATACAAAAATGTAATGGTTTAACAAAAAGAGAAATGTTTAATCAAGTCTTAGATTCTATGGATTTAGAAAGAGAACGTGGTATTACCATTAAAGCTCAAAGTGTTACTTTAAAATACATAGATAAAAATAAAAAAATTTTTTTCTTAAATTTTATTGATACTCCAGGACATGTTAATTTCTCTCATGAAGTTTTTCGCTCATTGTCAGCTTGTGAAGGAGTCTTATTAGTAATAGATACGACTCAAGGAATTGAAGCTCAAACTATTGCGCATTGTAATTATGCTCAAAAATTAAATTTAACAATTTTACCAGTATTAAACAAAATTGATTTACCTAATTCTAATCCAAAAAAAGTTTTAGAAGATATAAAAAATATTATTAAAATTCCTATTCAAGATGCTGTTCAATGTTCAGCAAAAACTGGTCAAGGGATATCTGAATTATTAAAAAAAATTGTTCAAATTATTCCTCAACCTTCTGGAAATGTTCAAAATTCTTTACAAGCTTTAATTATAGATTCTTGGTTTGATAAATATTTTGGAATTGTTTCATTAATAAGAATTAAAAATGGTTCTTTAAAGAAAAAAGATAAAATTTTAATTATTAGAACAAAAAAAATATATATTATAGAAAATTTAGGTATTTTTACTCCGAAACGCATGCCAAAAGACAAATTATATAATGGAGAAGTTGGATGGATAATTTTTGGAAGCAAAAAAATAGATACTACTTTAGTTGGAGAAACTATTACTTCTTATAAAAATCCTTCAAATACTTTATTACCAAAATTTAAAAAAATAAAACCAAAAATTTATGCTGGTTTATTTCCTTTCGAACCAAAAAAATATATACTTTTTCGAGATGCATTAAATAAATTAAAATTAAATGATATTTCACTTTTTACAGAACCTGACAATTCTAAAATTTTAGGATTTGGATTTCGATGTGGTTTTTTAGGATTATTACATATGGAAATTGTTCAATCACGTTTAGAACGAGAATATAATATAAAAGTTATTTCTACTGCTCCAACAGTAATTTATGAAATATTATTAAAAAATAATCAAATTTTATTATTAGATAATCCATCAAAATTTCCTAAATTAGATACTATTAAAGAAATTCGAGAACCTTTAGCTATTTGTCATATTTTAACGCCAATAAAATACGTCGGTGAAATTATAAAAATTTGTATACAAAAACGAGGTACACAACAAAAAATTATTTATCATGACACTTGTGTTTCAATGTCATATATTATTCCTTTATCAGAAATTATTTTAGATTTTTTTGATCAATTAAAAACGATATCAAGTGGATATGCTTCTTTAGAATATAAATTTAAAAAATTTAAGAAAAGTGATTTAGTAAAAATTGATATTTTAATTAATCATATAAAAATTGATTCATTATCTATGATACAACACAAAAAAAATGCACTAAAAAATTCTAAGAAAATTATTGAAGTTATAAAAAAAATTATGCCACGACATCAATTTAATATACCTATTCAAGCTTCTATTTCAAATACAATTATTGCTCGTACTACAATAAAACAATTACGAAAAAATGTTATAGAAAAATGTTATGGTGGCGATATTAGTAGAAAAAAAAAATTATTGAAACAACAAAAAAAAGGTAAAAAAAAAATGAAACAAATAGGAAATGTAAATATTCCTCAAGAAGTTTTTTTTTCTATATTTCAAATGAACAAAAATAAATAGGATAAAAAATGCGTACAATATTTACAATAATTATAAATATTTTTCTTATAAATACAATATTTTTTTGGTTTTTAAATTATATTATAATACCATTATTTAAAAAAAAACGATTTTTTATTTTTAAAAAAAAAAAAATATTATTTTTTTTAAAAAATATACAAAATATTTTTACAATTAATCCATTTTTAATATTTTTATGTATTATGCGTCTTTTTTTTTATGAATTTTTTTTAGTGCCTTCTTCTTCCATGACTCCTACATTAATTCCAGGAGATATTATTTATGTAGAAAAATTTAAATATAATCTTAAAAATCCTTTTACAGAAAATATTTTAATAAATTTTCATGATCCACAACGAAATGATATTATTGTTTTTAAATATCCACATAATGAAAATAAAATATATATTAAACGTATTATTGGAATTCCGCATGATATCATACAATATGATCCTTATACTAAAAAAATAAATATTTTTTCTAATAATTTTAAAAAAAAAATGCAATTAAAAACATGTTTTTTTTCTAAAAAAAAAATTTTAAAAAAAAATAATTATAAAAAAACTTATTCTATATATTCTAAACATTTTATATATGAAAAAATTCAAAACATTATAAAAAAAATTATTATTACATCAGGATTAAAAATTCCTTTGTATATTTATCCAAAATTTGATCAAAATAAAAAAATAACATGGAAAATTCCAAAAAATCAATATTTTGTTTTAGGAGATAATCGCGACAATAGTTATGATAGCCGTTTTTGGGGTTTTGTTCCAAAAAAAAATATTTTAGGACGTGCGAGAAAAATCTTTTTTAATTGTTATTTTCAAAAAAATTTTCATAATTTGCAATATTTTTATCAAAGAATATATAAAAAAATTCAATGACATTAAACTTTAAAAAATTATAAAAAATATTAATTATATTCAAACAACATCATTTTTTGATGTATTACTTTTTTAATTGTTTAGATTGGTGCTTTATGAATACTATGATTCTCGATACATTACAAAAATTTTTAGGTTATTATTTTATAAACAAAAATTTACTTCATCATGCTTTAACACATAGGAGTGCAAGTATTCAGCATAATGAAAGATTAGAATTTTTAGGAGATTCTATTTTAAGTTTTATCATTGCAAAAGCTTTATATAATTATTTTCCTAATATTAATGAAGGAGGAATGAGTAGAATACGTGCTACTTTAGTTAAAGGGAATACTTTAGCAGAGATAGCTAGCGAATTTTCTTTAGGAGGATTTTTACAATTAGGTCAAGGAGAAAAAAAAAGTGGTGGGTTTAGAAGAGAATCCATTCTAGCAAATACAATGGAAGCAATTATTGCTAGTATTTTTTTAGATAGTAATATTAATATTACAGAAAAAATAGTTTTAAAATGGTACCGTAAACGTTTTAAAAAAATTAGTCCTTATAGTATTCAAAAAGATCCAAAAACAAAATTACAAGAATATTTACAATCTAAACATTTACCATTACCTTTATATTATATTAGCCATGTATATGGTGAAGCACATAATCAAATTTTTACTATTTCTTGCGAAGTTAAAGGATTAAAAAATCCATTAATAGGTATTGGAGTAAGCCGTAGAAAAGCTGAACAAAATGCGGCTCAACATGCATTAAGCAAACTTGAGATAGAATAAAAAACATGAAAAATACTTATTGCGGTGTTATAACTTTAATTGGTCGTACTAATGTGGGTAAATCAACATTATTTAATAAATTAATTAATAATAAAATTTCTATTACATCTCATAAAATCAATACAACACAAAAAAAAATTATTGGAATTATTACAAAAAATGTATATCAATATATTTTTATTGATTCTCCAGGATTATTTAAAAAAAAAAAAAATATTTTAAATAAAAAAATCATTAATTTTATGATACAAAAATCAGATTTTATTCTTTTAATTATTACTGCTTTACAATGGACTAATTTAGAAAAAAAATTACTACAATGGATTAAAAATTCAAAAGTTCCATATGTATTAATTATTAATAAAATAGACTTAATACAAAAAAAAAATTTTTTATTACCATTTTTAAAAAATATATCAAAACATTTTAAAAAAATTGAAATTATGTTATTATCAGCTAAAAAAGATATACAATTTAAAAAATTAATGTCTTTAATACAAAAAAAAATACCACAAAAAAAACATAAATATTTGTCACATGAAAAAACTAATTGTACCAAAAAATTTTTAAGTTCAGAAATTATTAGAAAAACATTATTAAAATTTTTTCATCAAGAAATTCCATATATGATAAAAATATATATTCCAATATTTTTTATTAATTCTAAAAATGAATATATCATTGAAAGTATTCTTCAAATACCACATTTGAGATATAAAAAAATATTAATAGGGAAAAAAGGAGAAAAAATTAAAAATTTTTGTATAAAGTCTCAAAAAAATATAGAAAAATTATTTAAAAAAAAAACACATTTAAAATTAAAAATTATTTTAAAAAAAAATATTTAACTATAAAAAAGAAAAATAATGTCTATTTTTGGAATTGGTATAGATACAATAGAAATTAAAAGATTTAAAGAACTATTACATAAATATTCTCTGAAAATTCCTTTAAAAATTTTATCTACATTAGAATTAAAAGAATTTATGAAAAAAAAAAAAAAATCATCTTTTTTAGCGAAACGATTTACTGCCAAAGAAGCTTGTATGAAAGCTTTAGGTATTGGTTTCACATATCCTAATATTTTAAAAAATTTAGAAATTTTTAACAATCGAAAAGGAAAACCAAAAATTAGAATTTTAAAAAAAAAAATACATAAAATTTTTCAAAAGAAAACATATAAAATACATCTCAGTATTACAGATACAAAAAAATATGCTCAATCTATTGTTTTATTAGAATATTAACATATTTTTTTTCTTTTTCTTTTAAAAAACATTTTTAATAACATTGAGCATTCATATAATAATACACCAGAAATAATTTCTTTTATATGATGCTTTTTTTTATTTTTTATAAATAAAAAAAAATTTGTCAATTTGTCTATTTTAATACTATATGAACCATATATGACACGTGTAATACGCGCATGGAAAATTGCAGCAGAACACATTAAACAAGGTTCATGTGTTACATATAAAGACGTATTTAATAAACGATAATTATTTAAAAATTGACCTGCAGTTCTAATAGCTAAAATTTCTGCATGCGCACTAATATCATTTTTTTTAATACATGAATTCCAACCATGTCCTATTATTTTTTGTTTATGTATTAGTACTGCACCAATCGGAACTTCACCTTTTTTTTCTCCTTTTTTAGCTAATAATATCGCATGTCGCATCCATTTTTCTTCATTTGATAAACCATAAATCTTATTTTTCATAAAAAAATTAAAAAATTATATTTTTTTTAAAAAAGAATGTTTTTGTAACATAAATTTTTCTAACTTCCAAGATTCTTTTTTTTTATGTAATCTTTTATCATATAATTTTTTACCTTTTGCGATACTAATTAATAATTTACAAATAGAATTTTTCCAAAATAATTTTAATGGAACAATAGTATATCCTAATATAGAAGTAAATTTTAATAAATTTTTTATTTCTTTTTTATGTAATAATAATTTTCTTTCACGATATGGATTACAACTTGAATAAAAAAAAACGGTTTTTAAAGGTTGAAAATCAGAATTTATCAAAAAAGCTTCATTATTTTTAATAGATATATATCCATTAGAAATGTTAATACGACCCATTCTAATAGATTTTACTTCCCATCCTTTTAAAGATAATCCTGCTATTATTTCTTTAAATAAATGAAATTTAAATTTCGCTTTTTTATTTAAAAAACTTTTTTTACAATTTTTTTTATTTTTCATAAAAAAATATTCTCGAAATAAAAAAATAATATTAAATAAAAAAAATTATTTTAAAAAAAAATTAATTATTTTTTTTTAAAATTTTATTTTGAGATACGGAAACTAATGCAGGTCGCAATAATTTAATATTTAATAAATATCCTTTTTGTATGATATGTGAAACATAATTATCAGGATACTTACCAGAAAAATCTAATGACATCGCTTGATGAATAGATGGATTAAAAGGAATATTATTTTGATTAATTTCTACAACTTTATATTCTTTAAAAAAAGATATAAATTGTTTATAAATTTTTTCTAAATTTATTTTAAAACTTTTACTTTGAATTTCTGAAGTT
The DNA here is from genome assembly GCF_900016785.1 of Buchnera aphidicola (Tuberolachnus salignus). Taxonomy (NCBI): domain Bacteria; kingdom Pseudomonadati; phylum Pseudomonadota; class Gammaproteobacteria; order Enterobacterales; family Erwiniaceae; genus Buchnera; species Buchnera aphidicola. The sequence goes on along the minus strand of NZ_LN890285.1, from coordinate 191,702 downwards.
TCTAATACGTTTAATGAAGATTCTAAACAATCCAATATAGGCAAAATTTCTAAAAATTTTTTTTCTAAATAAAAACTATAAACTTTACTGATATTTTTTTGCATCATTTGATTAAAATTTAACAATTTTGAATCATATTCTATTTTTTTTTCCAAAAATTTTTTTTTATATTGATTTAATGTTTTTAAAATATTTTTATATTCTGGAGACTCTAAAAAATTTTTAGAATCTTGATTTTGAGTTATAAGTTTAGATGTTTTTTTTTCATTAATATTTTCAGAATCGTCTAAATTCATATTTTTATTCCTTTTTAAAAATATATTTTAAAAAAAATAAAAAAATTTTTTTAAAATAATTAAACTTTTCGGTGCGGACGGGATTTGAACCCGTGACCTCCGGCGTGACAGGCCGATATTCTAACCAACTGAACTACCGCACCATCTTTAAATAATAAATATTTTATAATTATTTATAAAATACGTCAAGAAATATTATAACGTTTTACCAAATTTTTTTTTTTGAAATATTACATATATTTTTTAAATATTTTACATGATCATTTGTTTCTTTTTGAGTTGCATATATAATATGAGAAATAATTTTATTTTCTAAGTTATAATCATATGTAATATTATATGATGTGTTTTTTTGAGGAGAAAAAAAAATACTTTCTTGTTTACTAGTCATAGATAAATAAACTTTTGATAATAATTGTGCATCTAATAAAGCACCATGTAATATACGATTTTTAGAATTAATATGATATCGTTGACATAAAGCATCTAAAGTATTTTTTTTTCCAGGAAATAGTTTCCGCGCCAAAATTAAAGTATCAACAATTTTACAAATTTTATTTAATTTTGGAATTTGAGAAGAAATTAAACTAAATTCATAATTTAAAAAACTAATATCGAAAATAGCATTATGTACAATAACAGTAGAATTTTTTAAAAAATTTAGAATTTTTTGAGATACTTCATAAAAAAAAGGTTTTTTGGATAAAAATTGATTTGAAATACCATGAATTTTATATGCTTCTGGATCAATTAAACGACCAGGTTTTAAATAAAAATGAATTTTTTTTCCAGTTAATTTACGATTAATCATTTCAATAGCACCAATTTCAATAATTTTATGATTAATACATAAATTTCCTGTTTTATTCATACCGGTCGTTTCAGTATCTAAAAAAATTTTTCGATTTATTGAACAAAAATTCATATTTAATTTCACCTTAAATAAAATGATTATATGAAAAAAAAAATACAAATGTTTACAGACGGGTCATGTTTAAAAAATCCTGGTTCAGGTGGTTTTTGTGTAATTATAAAATATTTTACATATCAAAAAATCATTAGTAAAGGATTTTATTTAACAACTAATAATAGAATGGAATTAATGGCAGCTATTTATGGATTTAAAGCATTAAAAGAAAAATGTAATGTGACAATTACTACAGATAGTCAATATTTAAGAAAAGGAATATTATTTTGGTATAAAAATTGGGAAAAAAACAATTGGAAAAAAAAGAATAAAAATAAAATAAAAAATAAAGATTTATGGATTTTATTACATAATTTATTAAATTCACATAAAATTAAATGGATATGGACAAAAGGACATATAAAAAATACTATACAAAATTTATGTGACATTATTGCTAGAAAAGAAGCAAAAAATCCAAAATATTATGATAAAAAATATCAATTTAAAAAAAAATAATTTTTTAAAATTATTTGGAGCTAAGCGGGATTGAACCGCTGACCTCCTGCGTGCAAGGCAGGCGCTCTCCCAGCTGAGCTATAGCCCCTAATTAAAAACAATTGGTAGGCCTGAGTGGACTTGAACCACCGACCTCACCCTTATCAGGGGTGTGCTCTAACCAGCTGAGCTACAAGCCTTTATAAATAATCAAAAAAATTTTATGAATATATCTATAATCAAATATTAATAATTTTAAGGAGGTGATCCAACCGCAGGTTCCCCTACGGTTACCTTGTTACGACTTCACCCCAGTCATGAATCACAAAGTGGTAAGCTCCTTCCAAAAAAACTGGTTAAGATACCTGCTTCTTTTGCAACCCACTCCCATGGTGTGACGGGCGGTGTGTACAAGGCCCGGGAACGTATTCACCGTGGCATTCTGATCCACGATTACTAGCGATTCCGACTTCGTGGAGTCGAGTTGCAGACTCCAGTCCGAACTACGATACACTTTATGAGGTTTGCTTATCTTCGCAGAGTTGCTTCTCTTTGTATGTACCATTGTAGCACGTGTGTAGCCCTGGTCGTAAGGGCCATGATGACTTGACGTCGTCCCCACCTTCCTCCGGTTTATAACCGGCAGTCTCCCCTGAGTTCCCGGCCGAACCGATGGCAACAAAGGATAAGGGTTGCGCTCGTTGCGGGACTTAACCCAACATTTCACAACACGAGCTGACGACAGCCATGCAGCACCTGTCTCATAATTCCCGAAGGCACTTCTATATTTCTATAAAATTTTATGGATGTCAAGACCAGGTAAGGTTTTTCGCGTTGCATCGAATTAAACCACATGCTCCACCGCTTGTGCGGGCCCCCGTCAATTCATTTGAGTTTTAGCCTTGCGGCCGTACTCCCCAGGCGGTCGACTTAACGCGTTAGCTACGGAAGTCACTTCTCTAAGGAAACAACCTCCAAGTCGACATCGTTTACAGCATGGACTACCAGGGTATCTAATCCTGTTTGCTCCCCACGCTTTCGCACCTCAGCGTCAGTTTTCGTCCAGGAGGCCGCTTTCGCCACTGGTATTCCTCCAGATATCTACGCATTTCACCGCTACACCTAGAATTCTACCTCCCTCTACGAAACTCTAGTATTTCAGTTTCAAATGCAGTTCCTAGGTTAAGCCCAGGGATTTCACATCTGACTTAAAATACCGCCTACGAGCTCTTTACGCCCAGTAATTCTGATTAACGCTAGCACCCTCCGTATTACCGCGGCTGCTGGCACGGAGTTAGCCGGTGCTTCTTCTGTAGGTAACGTCACTAATTAAAAGTATTAATTTTAATTCATTCTTCCCTACTGAAAGTACTTTACAACCCGAAGGCCTTCTTCATACACGCGGCATAGCTGCATCAGGCTTTCGCCCATTGTGCAATATTCCCCACTGCTGCCTCCCGTAAGAGTCTGGACCGTGTCTCAGTTCCAGTGTGGCTGGTCATCCTCTCAGACCAGCTAGAGATCGTAGCCATGGTAAGCTATTACCTTACCATCTAGCTAATCTCGTCTGGGTTCATCTAAATGCATGAGGCTTTTTAAAAAAAGTCCCCCACTTTGGTTCGTAAACTTTATGCGGTATTAGCCACCGTTTCCAATGGTTATCCCCCTCATTTAGGTAGATCCCCAGATATTACTCACCCGTTCGCCGCTCGCCGTCAAAATTAAAAAACAATTTCACGATGCCGCACGACTTGCATGTGTTAGGCTTGCCGCCAGCGTTCAATCTGAGCCATGATCAAACTCTTCAATTGTATAACAAACTTCAAAAACATTAATTGTTAATTAATAATTAGTGTTCTTTTTAAAGCTATTTGAATATTTGATTATTCTATATTCACTCAAATTTTTTGATTATTTTTTAAAGAACATTTTGTTTACAGAATCTATAATATATCTTTTCTAAAAAAAGTCAACATGTTTTTAAAATAAAATTTAAATATATAAAATTTTTATTATTATAAATAAATATAACAATTCATAATTCAAAAAATTTAAAAATTTCAAATATATTTTTTATTTAAATATAATGTTTCTTTTATTTTTCAAAATATTAAAAATATTTTCAATAATATATTGGATAAAAAAATATTAATAGTTTTAATAAAAATTCTTTTACATTAAAAAAATCAATATATAATATAATTATATTATATTTAAATTAAAATTTTAAATATAATTTTTTAATTATTTAAGTTTTTTCAACATACAGAATCAATTATAATTTAATATTATTATTTATTTAAATATTCGGAAAAAAATAATTATATGACTCTTTTAAAAAATTTACAAAAAAATATATACAAAATTTGTATTGAATTAGGAGCTCCAAAAAATTTTCAACCTAATATTCAAAAATATTTCAAAAAAAAAAAATTTGATTATCAAATCAATGGAATTATTAAATTATCTAAAATTTTAAATATTAATACTTATACATTAGCAAAAAAAGTATCAGAAAAAATGAATAAAAATTTTTTTTATCAATCAATTCAAATTACAGATACTGGTTTTATTAATTTTACTATAAAAAATGCTTGGATTTGTTTAAAAATTAATAATATGTTTAATAAAAAAAAAATAAATAATAATAAACCTTCTAAAAAAATTATTATTGTAGATTATTCTTCACCTAATATTGCAAAAGAAATGCATGTAGGTCATTTAAGATCTACTGTTTTAGGTGACGTTACAACTAACATTTTAAAATTTTTAGGTTATCATGTTATTCAAATTAATCATATTGGAGATTGTGGAGCTCAAATAGGGATGTTATTAGCTTATATAAAAAAATATTCTATTAAAAATTTTCAAAATGTTGAAAAATTGTACCAAAAATCTCAAAAAAAAATTCAGTCTAATAAAAAATTTTATAAAATATCTCAATATTGTACTCTTCAATTACAAAATAAAAATCCAAAATATATAAAAATCTGGAAAAAATTAAGAGAAATTACAATTAAAAAAAATCAAAAAATTTATCAAAAACTAAAAATTAAATTAAAAATTCAAAATATTGTTGGAGAAAGTTTTTATCATCCTCTAATACCAAATATGCTTACAGATTTAAAAAAAAAAAAAATAATTTTTAAAAAAAATGGTAATTTAGTTTCTATTATTCCTACTTTAAAAAATCGTGTTGGAAAAAAAATGGGAGTAATTTTACAAAAAAAAGATGGATCTTATTTATATGCTACTACTGACATAGCATGTTTAAAATATCGAAGTCAAATTTTAAAAGCTAACAAAATTATTTATTATACTGATGTCAGACAAACTCAACATTTTAAAAATATTCAAAATATTGCAAAACGTGCAGGTTATTTATCATCTTTTTTACATATAGAGCATCATACTTTTGGAATGATATTATCAAAAAATAATACTCCATTTAAAACTCGAGAAGGACATACAATTAAATTAAAACATTTAATTACAGAAGCAATAAAAAAAACAAAAAAAATACTTCAAAAAAGAAATCAGAATTGGTCTGTACAAAATATTGATAAAACAGCTGAAAAAATAGGTATAGGTGCATTAAAATATTTTGAATTATCAAAAAATAGAAAAAAAAATTATGTTTTTGATTGGAAACAAATGTTAACATTAACAGGAAATACTTCTTTATATATTCAATATGCTTATACACGTATTCTTTCTATTTTAAAAAAAAATAAAAATATAAAATGGAATAAAAATCATGAAATTACTATTAATAATATTTATGAAAAAAATATTTCAATTAAATTATTACAATTTTTTGATATTATTTTAGATATAAAAAAACATGGAACTCCACATTTATTATGTAATTATTTATTTAAATTATCAGAAATTTTTTCTAATTTTTATGAAAATTGTTCAATTATTTCAGAAAATGATATAAACATTAAAATTAGTCGTATAAAACTAATTATTTTAACAGCAAAAATAATAAAAACTGGATTAAAATTGTTAGGAATATCTACTGTTAAAATAATGTAATTTTATAAATTTTATTTCTACTTAAAAGAAATATATGATAAATTTAACGAATAAAAACTGTAATAATAACATTTCTTTCTTCAGAAATTTCAAAAAAAGATAACACTATAAGTTCTGGAATACTTTTAAAAAAAATACGCGCCAAAAAAAAACGTAAAGAATGATTAACTAGTAAAATTATTGGATTTTTATTTTTTTTTTGTATTTCAATAGCTATTTTAGTATTTTTAATTAAATTTTCAGCTAATTTAGGATCAAGAATATAATTATTTTTTTCAATGTTATTTAATAATAACGTTTCTAATTCAAAATTTAATCCTAATACTTTAATATCTCCAGAATTAAAAAAATATTTTTGAGTTATTGATTTTCGTAATGCAATTCTTACCATACCAGTTAATATTTCTAAATCTTTTTTAATAGTTGGAGTAAATTCCAATAAGGTTTCTAAAATAGTACGAATATCTCTAATTGAAATCTTTTCTTTTAAGAGATTTTGTAAAATTTTTTGTAAATCAAAAACAGATAATTTAGATGGAATTAAGGATTCTACTAATTTCGGTGTACTTTGAGATATATAATCCAATAATTCTTGAGTTTCTTGGAATCCAAAAATTTCATGAAAATAATTTTTTATTATATTATGAAAATGAGTTATAATTACCATAGAATTTTTAACTATTAAAAAATTTTTAGAAATTGCTTTTTGTTCCAATTCTTTTTTAATCCAAAAAGCAGGTAAATTAAAAACTGGATCATAAATTTTTTTTCCTGTTAAAACGCCTTTTGCAGAACCATTATCGATTGCTAATAACTTATTTAAATATACTTTTCCTCTTGCAATTTCTATACCTTTAACTAAAATTCTATATTGGTTTAATAACAGTTCATGATTAATTAATACATGTATTATAGAAGGTAAAAAACCAATTTCTTGAGCAAAATTTTTTCTAATTTTATTTAAATGTAATAATAAACCATCTGCATCTGAAGTTTGAGTTAAAGATATTAAATCATGACTTAACTCTATAACCATTAATTCTTCAAAAGATACATCTTTCCAAGACAAAGTAATATTATGTTCATTTTGTGTAAACATATCTTTTTTTTTTTTATCAAAATTTTTAAGATTTAATTCTTTTTTATAAATTCTCCATGATAATATACATAATCCAAAAGTAAATAATAAAAAAACTAAATGAGGCATTCCAGGTATTAACCCTAAGATTCCTATTACTAATCCACTTAATAAAATTACTTTTGGAACGTTAAAAAGTTGTTGTAAAATTTGATCTCCAACATTATTTTGATCAGAATTTATACGAGTAACAATAATAGCGGAAGCAGTAGAAATAATTAAAGATGGTATTTGAGCTACTAAACCATCTCCAATAGTTAATAAGCAATATATTTGAGAAGCTTCCGAAAAAGTCATATTATGCTGCCAAATACCTACAAATAAACCCCCTAACAAATTAACAAACATAATAATTATTCCTGCTATTGCATCACCACGTACAAATTTACTTGCTCCATCCATAGATCCATAAAAATCAGCTTCTTTTTCAATTTTTAATCTTCTTTTTTTTGCTTCTGTAGATTGTATTAAACCAGCATTCAAATCAGAATCAATTGCCATTTGTTTTCCTGGCATTGCATCTAATGTAAAACGTGCTCCTACTTCAGAAATTCTACTTACCCCCTTTGTTATCACAATAAAATTAATAATAACTAAAATAATAAATATAACAATACCAATAATAAAATTACCACCTACTAAAAAATTACCAAAAGACTCAATTACATATCCTGCCGAAACAGAACCTAAATGTCCTTTCAAAAGAATAATACGTGTAGACGCTATATTCAAAGATAAACGTAATAAAGTTGAAAATAATAAAATTATTGGAAAAGAAGAAAATTCTAACGTATGTTGCATTAACATAGTAGAAATTAAAATCATAATTGACAAAGTAATATTAAAAGTAAACAAAATATCTAATAAAAAAGGTGATAAAGGTACAATTAACATAGTTAATAAAACTAATATTAAACATGGTATTAACAAAGATTTAATAATAATTTTTTCTTTTTTTTTTAAAAAAAATAAAAAAAAATTTATAAATTTCATTCTTTTAAATTCTCCAAAAATTAATATTTTTTAAAAATTTTAAAATTTTTAGGCAACGTCGGAAAATTTCCTCCTTTTTTCTTCCAAATTTTAAATTGCCAAACCCAAGCAAAAATTTCTGCTGTTATTTGAAAAAAATTATTAGGAATTGAATAACCATTAGAAGTATTTTCATATAAAATTTTTGCTATATGTTTAGATTCTAATAATGGTATATCATAAAAATCTGCAATTTTTTTCATATTTGATACAATGTATCCTTTTCCTCTACTGATAACTTTTGGAGCTTCCATTATCTCTATGATATACTGTAATGCAATAGCATAATTTTCTGAATCGTAAATTAAAACATCAGCTTTTTTTAAATCTTGTAATAAAGAATTTTTAGAAATATTTTTCATAGTATAACGAATATGTGATTTTATAAATGGATTTCCTTCTAATTCTTTATATTCATCTTGAATTTCTTTTTTCGTCATTTTTAAAGATTGAAAATATTGAAATTTCTGCCAAAAAAAATCTAAAATTATAAAAAAAAAATAATTCAAAAGATTTAACATGCTGCATAAAAAAAGAAAACGAATACCAAGAGAAATATTAAAATTTAATGAACTGAAAAAAAAAATATTAAAGGAAGGATAATATTTTAAAAAAAACATTATAGAAGTACTAAACATAAAAAAAACTTGCAGAAATATTGTAAAAAATTTAAATATTGTATTCCAAGATATAATTTTTTTAAAAATGTTAAAAAAATTTAAAAAATCAATATTAACATTAATTGCAAAAAATTTTATTTTTTTTTTATATATAATCCATGGAATAAAAAATAAAATTAAAAAAATACAAATAAAAAAAAAACAAAAACATATCATTATTTTATATAAATATTTTAAAAATAATGAAAAAAAAATTTTATTATTTACTTCCAAAATTTTAAATGTAAAACAAAAAATAAATAATTTTCTTAAAAAATTATAAAATATAGATTTATTACACCATAATAATATTATGCTAAAAAATAATATACAAAAAGAATTGACATTAGAAGAATTTTGTACATGTCCTAATTTTTGAGCTTGTTTTATTTTATGTGATGTAGGACTTTCTGTTTTGTCTCCTGAATTTGCAGTATTCATAAATTTTCCTTCATAATTCAATTAAAAATTATAAAATTTTTATAAAAAATATTTTATTTTATCAAAAAAAGAGAACAATTTTCATGAAAATGACTAACTATTTACTTTCTACATTACATGAAATACCTAAAAATACTGAAACAATTAGTCATCAATTAATGTTAAGAGCAGGTATGATTCGTAAATTAGCTTCAGGTCTTTACACTTGGTTACCTACAGGATATCGAATTTTACAAAAAATTGTTAAAATTATCAAAAAAGAAATGAATCTTTTGGGAGCATTAGAAATTTGTTTACCTTTAATACATCCTAAAAAATTATGGGACCAAAGTAAACGTACTGAATTATATGGTAATGAATTACTAAAATTTTCTAATCGCAGAAAAAAAAAATTTATTTTAGGACCTACGCATGAAGAAGTAATTACAAAGATTTTAAAAAATGAAATATTTTCTATTCAACAATTACCATTAATATTATTTCAAATTCAAAAAAAATTTAGAGATGAAATTAGACCTAGATTTGGAGTATTACGAACTATCGAATTTTTAATGAAAGATGCTTATTCTTTTCATACTGATTTAAAATCTTTACAAAATACATATCAAAAAATATCTGATACATATATTAAAATCTTAAAAAAGTTAAAAATAGAATTTAGAATCGTTGCTTCTACATCTAAAACTATGGGCGGATTTATATCACATGAATTTCATGCTTTCTCTAATTCTGGCGAAGATATTTTAGCTTGTTCTACTCATACAAAATATGCAGAACATCTCAAAAATGCTCCAGTAATTTACAAAAAAAAATCATCATTAAAATCTGAAAAAAAAAAACATATAACAAAAATTATTCAAACAATATATATAAAAACTAAAAAAAAATCTATTTATAAATATGCTATTTTTTTATTAAAAGTTAAACACAACTTAAATTTTAAAAAAATAGAAAAAATCTCACATTTAGAAAAACCTATCTTTTTATTAAAAAAACCACTTGATTTAACTAATGAAGTTTCAATTTTAAGAAATACAAAAAAATTAAAAATTTTGTTGATTGGAGATCTTACAATTAAAAATTGTAAATTTTATACTTTATTTTCACAAATAAAAAATTTAAAATATACTCCAATATTTTGGAATCATGATTTTAAAAATATAAATTTTTTTGATATTCGAAACGTTACTAATCAAGATTATAGTCCAGACGGAATCGGAAAAATTACATTAAAAAATAGTATTGAAATTGGACATATATTTCAATTAGGTACTAAATATTCAAAAATTTTTCAAGTTAGTTTATCAAATAAAACAAAACAAAAAAATTTTTTAAATATGGGTTGTTATGGTATTGGAATCAATCGAATTATTGCGGCTATTATAGAACAACATTATGATGAAAAAGGTATAATATGGCCAGAAATTATTGCTCCTTTTACTTTAGCAATCGCTCCAATCAATATGCATAAAAATAAAGAAATCAAAAAAATTACTTATTTATTATATCAAACTTTTTTAATACAAAAAATAGAAGTGATATTAGATAATCGAATAAAAAATATTGGATATATGTTAAAAGATTTAGAGTTAATGGGAATTCCTAATATTTTGATTATAAGTAAAAATACCATTCAAAAAAAAAAAATAGAATTTTATTCGCGTAAAAATAATAAAAAAACTTTAATTTCAATAAAAGATATTTTAAAAAATTTTAATGAAATAAAAAAAAAATTGAATCAAAATAATATTAATTAATATTTTAATTTTAAGTATTTTAAATTTTCTAATTCTAATAAATATCTAAAAATTTTATTTGACATAGATAATTTCCATACAGTGCAAAAAAGTGGATGTAAACTTGAAAAACGATGAGAATAAAAAAAATTTATTATAATGGAACCAAAATTATTTTTTTTAAATAATTCAAATAAAAAATTTAATATATCTTCATTTAATAAAATATCAAATAATATAATAATATTTATTTTTTTTATGTAAGTATTACGAACTGTTTCTAAATCTAAAATTCTTTTTGCAACAACACGATAACAATTTTTAAAAGTATCAAATTGTAAAATTCCTGATACAACAACTATGACATCTCTTTTTAAAATTTTTTCTGTCACGTTAGAAGGGATGTCAAAAAATACAACATCTAAAGTATCACAAGAATCATCTAAAACTAAAGAATAAATTTTTTTTTTTTTCGTAGACAATTTAATTTTTACAGATTCAATAAGTCCGGAAACGACAATATATTTATTTTTTCTTTTACTCAAACAATCTTTTAAACAAATTCCATTAGTATATATTAATAATTCTTTTAAAAAAATTGAAATTGGATGTCCAGTAAAATAAAAACCTAATGTTTCTTTTTCCCAAAAATAATGACATTCATTATTTAAAAAATTTTTAATTTGTTGTTTAATAGAAACACAATTTTTTTTTTTAAAAAAAATATTTTTTAAAGATTGTTGTGTTCCAAATAATGATGTTTGTTTTGAAGACAAATATACAACATATTGTTTTGCAATTTTCATCATATATGTTATATTTTTAAATAATTTAGAACGACATATTTTAAAACTATCACATGCTCCAGACATAATCAATCTTTCAAACACACGTCGTGTAAAATGTTTAGAAAAAGTTCGTATACATAAATCTAAAAAATTTTTGAACGGTTTCTGACCATTGCATCGTACCGATTCTATAATTTTTATTGATGATTTCCCTAATCCTTTAATAGCCCCTAAACCATATATAATTGTTTTATCAGAATCTACAAAAAAATTCCAATTACTACGATTAATATCAGGAGGATTAATTTTTAAATTTCTTTTTTTAATATCTTGAATTAAAATTACAATTTTATTAGTATTAGATAATTCCATATTTAATGCAGATGCAAAAAATTCTTCTGGATAATTAGATTTTAACCATAATGTTTGATACGATAAAAAAGCATAAGTAGCAGAATGTGATTTATTAAATCCATATGCTGCAAATTTTTCTAATAAATTAAAAATTTTATTTGCTAAAATTGTACAAATACCATTTTTTTTAGCGCCCATTTCGAAAAAATGTCTTTGTTCTGACATTTCTTTAGGATCTTTTTTTCCCATAGCTCTTCTTAAAATATCAGCTTGTCCTGGAGTGTATTTTGCTAATATTTGCGCAATGTTCATAACTTGTTCTTGATATAAAACAATTCCATATGTAGATTTTAAAATTGGCTTCAATGTCTTATGTTGCCATTTTTCATCTGGATAAGAAATTTTTTCATATCCTTGTTTACGATTTATAAAATTATCTACCATTCCTGCTTGTAAAGGGCCAGGTCGAAAAAGTGCAACTAAAGCAATTAAATCTTCAAAAGTATCAGGTTTTAATCTACGGATTAAATCTTGCATTCCTTTAGATTCTAATTGAAACACTGCTATAGTGTCTGATTTTCTTAAAAGTTTAAAACTTTTTTTATCAAATAAATTAATTTTATTAATGTCTATTATTTTTTTTTTATTATATTTTTTTTTTTTATTAATCATTTTAACGCAAGAATCAATAATAGTTAAAGTTTTTAAACCTAAAAAATCAAACTTTACTAAACCTACATATTCAATGTCATTTTTATCAAATTGTGTCACTTGATTTTGTCCATTTGAATCACAATATAACGGAGAAAAATCAGAAATTATAGTAGGAGAAATTACTACACCTCCTGCATGTTTTCCTACATTACGTACTATTCCTTCTAATTTTTTTGCCATATCAATTAAAATTTTTACGTTAGAATCTTCTTGATATAAAGAAATTAATTCTTTTTGTTTTGAAAAAGCTTTTTTTAATGTCATACCGGGATCTAAAGGAACTAATTTAGAAATTCTATTAATAAAACCATATGGATATCCTAAAACACGACCAACATCTCGAATAACAGCTTTTGCAGCCATAGTACCAAACGTAATAATTTGAGCTACAGAATTTCGACCATATTTTTCAGTTACATGTTCAATTACCAAATCTCTTTTTTCCATACAAAAATCAATATCAAAATCAGGTAATGAAACTCGATCTGGATTTAAAAATCTTTCAAATAATAAACCAAATTTTATGGGATCTAATTCAGTAATTTTTAATACAAAAGCAACTAAAGAACCCGATCCAGATCCTCTCCCTGGGCCTACAGGAATATCGTTATTTTTTGCCCACATAATAAATTCCATAACAATTAAAAAATAACTAATAAATCCCATTTTTTTAATAATAGACACTTCATAACATAATCGAGAATCATATTTTTTACGTAATTTAGAACGTATTAATTTATTTGGAAAAATTTCAACCAATCTTTCTTCTAAACCTTCTGAAATTTTTTGTTTAAAAAAATCATATATTTTAATAGATTTAGTATCAAAATTAGGTAAAAAATACTGTCCTGTAGGAATAATCACATTACAACGTTTAGCAATTTCTACACTATTTTTTAATGCGTCAGGAAAATCAGAAAATAAATCACACATTTCCTGTTCGCTTTTTAAAAATTGTTCTTGTGTATAAGAATACAAAAATTTAGAATCTGTGATTGTTTTACGTTGGTGAATAGCAATACGTATTTTATGAACTTTAAAATCTTTTTTTTTTAAAAAAGATACCGGATGTGTAACAATTAAAGGTAAATTAAACTTTTTAGAAACATATTTTATTTTATGTAAATATTCTTCTTCACGAATATCATTAATTCTATATATTTCTAAAAAATATGAATTTTTAAAATATTTTTTAAAATAATAAAAATTTTTTTGTATTAAGTGAAAATCATTGCATAAAATACATTTTCCAATATCTCCTTCTAAACCTCCCGATAATACAATTAATCCTTCACGATATTTTATCAAATCTTTTAAAGTAATTGAAGGACCAATATCTTCCGGATAACCTTTTTGATATGATGTTGATAATAAAAAAATAATATTTTTATATCCTGTTTGATTCATTGCTAATAATGTAATTCTAAAAAAATAATTTTGTATAATATCAGACAATATTGTAATATCAATTCCGATAATTGGTTTAATTCCTAAAGAACGAGAAACATTATAAAATTTTATAACACCATATAAATTATTAATATCTGTTAATCCTAGTGCAACCATATCTAAAAAAACAGCTTGTTTTACTAAAGATGAAGGTTTAGCTAGACCATCTATCATTGAATAATCACTATGCGTACGTAAATGTACAAAATTAACTTTTTTCATTATATTTCCAAAAATTTATTATTAAAAAAAAATATATTAAAAAGTTTCTAAAAAATAAAAATACCATATAATATTATTATAATTATAGTATATTTTTTTAAAAAATATTTTTAAAAAATAATTTTCTATATTAATTAATTTAAATTTTTTTTAATTAATGTTAATGTTGCTGAACAAATTAAAACATCTTGTATTAATACAGTACCAAAAAATTTATATGCTGGAAATATGTAATTTTTTAAAATTATTTTAATAATTAATTGATCTCCTGGTAAAACTAATTTTTTAAATTTAGAATTTTGAATATTACTTAAATAATATAATTCATTTTTTAACAATTTTTGATTATTTAATGCACAAAATAAACCACAAGATTGTGCAATAGATTCAAGTATTAAAACACCGGGATACACTAATTTTTTTGGAAAATGACCTAAAAAAAAATCATTTGAAGATATATTTTTTAATGTAGTAATAGAGATATTCGGAACATTTTCTAAAATTTTATCAATTAATAAAAATGGAAAACGATGCGGTAAACATTTTAAAATTTTATCAAATTTATTTATATCCATAATTTAATCTCTACTATATTTTTTTTAAAAAACTTCACGAATATTTTCTGTAAAATATTTTATTTTAACAAAATACATATTTTTATTTTTTTTAAAATTTTTTTTTAAAAAAATAATTTTTATTTTAAACATTTTATAAAATAATTTTTTTTATACAAAATATTATTAAAAATTTCTTTTATATATTATAAAAATATTCGTGAATTTTACAATGATACTTAATTTATGACTTTAAAAAATTATATCAAAATTTAAATTTTTTATTTTTTCAAGATTTATTAATCATAAATTTAAATAAAGATTTTGAAAAAATAAATTTTATAGGACCGAAAGGAGAAAACCATCTAATTAAAAACCCAGATGAAACATGCAAATTATGTGGTTGAGTTTTGTATAAAAAACCATGATTAATTTTTAAAATAGGATGTTCTGATTGGAAATATAAATTTCCAAATATATCTGCAAAAACTGATATTTGAAAATTTCTAAATAAAGGTATTGGAGTTGTTAAATGTGGAAACAAAAATTCAGTTCTAATATGTGTATTCAGATTTACATTTGCAAATGACTCAACTTTTTCTGATTGATTCTTTAAAACAATCTGTTTTTTAAATTTTTGTATTCCTGAAGAGACGATAGGGATAGAATTATTCTTCATAATATTATTATGAATATTTTCATCTAATTGAAAGAAATTTTTTTTTTCTGAAATTTTTTCTAAAATTTCTGATTTATTATTTTTTTCTGATATAGTTTCAAACAAAGGTACAGACTGACATGAAAATTTTAAAAAATGTATATTGGTACTCAATTGAGCAAAACCATGAAATATAATATTATTTTGAAGAGTTAATGGAATATATTTTTCTATACTAGTAGTAAAATTATATGTTTGATTAGTTGAATAAGGTAAATTAGTACAATTTGAAATTTTAAATAAATATCCAGTTTCTGGATATCGTATAGGAAATAAAGTAGTATACTTAAATTCTGATCGAATATAAAAATTTTTTGTATATTGATATTTTTCGAAATAATCTTTTAAAAGATTTATTCCCGAAAATCCTAAAGATTGTACTAACGGGATTTTAAGTTTCAAACTACTATTTTTAGTCTGCACATACCCTAAAGCTATCGTGTGCTTTTTATGGTTTAAAAGTTTAGACTGCACACTAACTTCACTACCGATTCTTTTTTGAACAATATTTGAAGAAAATAAATATTTTTTTTTAACAATATGCAGAAAAGTATAACTTTTTAACATATAAAAATTTAAAAATTTATAAGGAGAAGATAAAGAAATATCTCCTCGTGTTGAAACACGATTTTTAAAAATACGTCCTGTTAATTGATATCCTGTATCATATAAATTTTTTTTCCAACCAAATAAATTTAAAGTTAATCCATCTTTAAAATTATAATTTGCAGATATATTAACATTTTGACGATATTCCGGTTTTAAAATAAAACAAATGTTTTTTTGTTGAGGAAAATTTCCAAGAGATATAGATTTTGCAAATACGTTTTCAAACAAACCAGTATCTAACAACAAATCGCAACATTTTCTTAAGGAAGAAGAATTATAATATTTATTTAAATTTTTTTTTAATAAATCATATAAAAAAACATCTTGTGATATTTTAGAACCTTGTAAAAAAATTTGATTAATAAAGGTTTGCTTTCCTTTTAAAAATCGAAAAATAAAATTTATCTTCTTTTTTTTAAAATTTTTTAGCATTTTAATTTTTGAAACAACATCTACATAACCATATTTTAAAAAAACATTGTTTAAATATTTATTTAATAATTTTATATTTTTAAATTTATATATTGGAAAAAAATTTTTTTTAAATTGATTTAAAATATTTTGTAATTTTTTTAAAAGAACTAAATTTTTTTCTCCTAAAATTTTTATATATCCAAATTTATATCTAGAACCTTCATGTATTTCAATTTTAGTATCAATTAATGAAAAATTTTTTGTTTTTGGAAAAAAAAATGATGAAATACGACAATCTAAAAAACCATGTTTAAAATATAATTCAGATAATTCTTCAATACGTTTTTTAAATTGATCGGGAGCATAAATAGATTTTGAAAAAAAATTAAATAATCTGAAAGGTTTTTTTTTTAATAAAATTTCTTTAATTTTTTTAGAAGAAAAATATTTATTACCAGAAACACCTAATTTCGAAATACGTGAAATATCTCCTTCTCGAACAACTACATTTATTTGAACATCAGTATGCGAAATTGGTATTCCTATAATTTCGACGCAACAATTTAAAAAACCTTGTTGATAATAAACTTGTTTAATATGCTCAATAAATTTTTTAATTTGTTTCTGTGAAAAAATTTTATTTTCTATAATGTTAAATTTTTTCATTAAATCAAAAAAAATTTTATTTGAAAAAATATTATTTCCTATAATTTTAATATTTCTTATTTGTTTAAAATTTACATTTAAAGTCTTTAATAAAGAATTTGATTTAGAAGAAAAAAGAGATAATTGTATTTTTTTTAATAAAACATTTTTTATAGTTTGAAAAAATTGATTTTCTAACGATTGAGAAGATTCATCACATGTTCCTGGTTCTTCTGATACAAATAGATGAAAATTTTTTGAATAATTTAAAAAATTATAATTTGTATTATACTGAAAGTGAGAAGCTTCAGATAATGAAAAAAATAATAAGCATATTAAACTAAATTTTTTAAATGACATGTTTATAATATCTGTCCTTATAATACGTATTAATATAAATAAAATAAAATTAATAATAAGATAAAACAATTTTTTTTTTAAAAAAAATATTTCATTGTTTAATATCTTTATAAAAAATTTTTTATTTAAAAATTTTAAAAAATAAATTTTATAATTTTTAAAAATTTTTATATATTTTTTAATATATAAATTATATTTAAATTTTATTAAAAAAAATAATAATATAATTAATATTTATATTTTACTTAAAAAATAAAAAAAATTTTTTGAATAAATTAAAAATAATTTATTGTGTAAAATATAAATATTTAATTATTATTTTTAAAAAGATACAATATATAAAAATATTTATGTTTTTTATATGTTTAGTATAAAATCTTTATAATAAAAAAATATATAAAATAAAATTTAAAAATTTTAAATAATTGATTCAATGATAAATTTTATAATTATATACTATTTTTTTTCATAAAAATTTTATATGAAAAATATTATATAATACATATTTAAACATTATTAAAATATAAAAAAATTTTATTTTACAAAAATTAATAATTAATTATATATTAATTTATTTACTGAAAAGTTTCATAATTAAATTTTTTAAAAAATTATAAATATTCATCATTGTGTTAAATTCCTTATGTTATAAATAAAATTACTAATTAAAAATAATAAAATCATATAAATATATTATTTCTATAAATAATATACAATTAAATATTAAGTAGTTCTTTTTCTTTTATAGATACAATTGAATCAATTTTTTTAATAAAAAAATTTGTTTCTTCTTGAATATATGTATTAAAAGAATATTGGCAATCTTTTGTAATATATTTTTTTTTTAACAATTTTTTTATTTTTTCTTTACCATCACGTCTTAAATTACGTATTGAAATTTTAATATTTTCTGCATCATTTTTTATAATTTTTATTAATTCTAATCTTCTTTCTTCAGTTAAACTAGGAACATAAACACGTATATTCGCGCCTTCAGAAATCGGATTTAATCCTAAATTAGCATTTAAAATTTCTTTTTCAATTAATGTAGTAATCGAAATATCAAATACAGTAATTTTTAAAGTACGTGAATCTTCTACAATAATATTAGAAAGATTTTTTAACGGTGTTAAAGTACCAAAATAATTTATTAAAATATTTTCTATTAATACTGGAGAAGCATTATTAGTTCTTACTTTTTTTAAATCAATTGAAAAAACATTAACGCATTTATTCATACGTATATGTAAATCCTCTTTTATACTCTTAAGCATAACTTATTTTCCTAATTATCGAAATATAATTCTTTAAAAAAATAAAAAAAATATTTATATATATAATATACAAAAACATACATTTACAATTAAATCAATAATCTCAATTAAGATATAAAAAACTAATCATTTTATATATAAATTTTAAAAATTTTATTATATTTTTAACAATTATCTTTTATATAAAAAAATTATTTTTATTCATCTTTTAAAGAAAAAAAAATAAATTTTTTTATGATAAAATTTTTGTCGTATAAAAATTTTTTTACAGTATTATTTGAGTCAAAAATAAAATTTTGCTCTAACAAAGTATAATTATTTTGAAATTTTTTAATACGACCTTGTACAATTTTTTCTAAAACAAAAGAACTTTTTCCAGTTTTTTTCGCTAATTTCATTTGTATATCATATTCTTTTTTTAAAATTTCTTTTGGAATAGTTTCTTGTGATAAATATAAAGGATTTGAAGCTGCAATATGCATAGCTATTTTTTTACCTAATTCTAAATTAGTAACATTAAATTCAGCATTCCATTTTAATAATACACCAATTCGTCCAGCATGTAGATAAGCGCTAATATATTGTCCTTGCAAATGTTCAATTTTATTTAATACAATATTTTCTTTTATTTGATTAATTAAAAAAATTATTTTTTTATTAAAAATTTTTCTTAACTCTTTTATTTCAAAAATTTTATTTTTTACTGCATATTGAGCAATTTTATTACCTAAATCAGAAAACAAAGAATTTTTTATTACAAAATCTGTTTCTGCATTTAATTGTACTAAAACAGATGTTATATGATCACAATATAAAAAAATTTTTCCTATTTTAGATTTATTCATACTATGTCTTATAGCAGTACAAATACCTGTAGTTCTTAAATAATCTAAAGCTTTTTCAACATTACCATTAGATTTTATTAATGATTTTTTACATTCTATTAAACTTGAACCAGTTTTTTTTCTTAATTTTAAAATTAAATTAATATCTATTTTTTTCATTTTTAAATACTCCAATAATTAATAAAATTTTTAAAAAATATATTTTTTATATTTTTTAAAAAAAAATTTTATTAATTTTTTTATAAAAATATTCTAAAATTTTTTAATTTTATTAAATCTTTAAAAAATTTGAAATAATTTTTAAATACAAATTAATTGCACGAATTGCATCATCATTCCCCGGAATAATAAAATCTACTCCATCAGGATTAGAATTCGTATCTACTATAGAAAAAACAGGAATACCTAAATTATTAGCTTCTTTTATAGCTATATGTTCATGAGATGCATCAATTACAAACATAGCATCTGGCAAACCACCCATGTTTTTAATACCTCCTAAACTTTTTTCTAAATTTTTCATTAAACGAATTTTTAACAACACTTCTTTTTTAGTTAATTTTTCAAAAGTTCCATCTTTAGATTGCATTTCTAAATCTTTTAATCGTTTAATAGATTGTCGAACCGTTTTCCAATTTGTTAACATTCCTCCCAACCAACGATGATTAACATAATATTGTTTACAAGAAATAGAAGCAATTTTAATTGCCTTATTCGCAGCTTTTTTAGTACCTACAAACAATATTTTACCTTTACGAGAAACAATTTTTTTTAATTCTTGTATCGCATTATAAAATAAAGGAACTGTTTTTTCTAAATTAATAATATGAACTTTATTACGCACTCCAAAAATAAATGGTTTCATTTTAGGATTCCAATAACGAGTTTGATGCCCAAAATGAACTCCAGCTTTGATCAAATGTTTCATAGAAATATTTATCATAATAATTCTTCCTTTAAAAAAATATATAATATTTAAAAAAAATTTATTAAGATTAATATATAATAAATTTTTTTTAAAAAAAAATATATAATGTATAAAAATATCAAAAACAAATTTATATTATAATAAAAAAATATTAAATTAAAAATATTTTATTAAATATTGTTTTAAAAAATACATGTTAATATATTCTAAATAAATAATATACGAATCTTTCAAAATTTTTTAAAATATTCTTATTCACTTTAAAAATTTTCTGACCTTAAAGACTAATTAAAATGTTAATTAAAAATAAAAAAGAAATTGAAAAAATGAAAATTTCTGGAAAAATTACTTCTGATACACTACAAATGATTTCTAAATATATCTCTCCAGACATTAGTACTTATGATATTGATCAAATTTGTTTACAGTATATTACTAAAAAAAAACATGCTATACCTGCATGTTTAGGATATCAAGGTTTTCCAAATTCTGTTTGTATATCAATTAATGATGTTATTTGTCATGGAATACCAAACAAAAAAATTTTTTTAAAAAATGGAGATATTGTTAATATTGATATTGCAGTAATAAAAAATGGTTATTATAGTGACGCATCACGAATGTATTTTGTAGGTAATGTTTCAAAAGAAAATCAATTATTATGTAATGTTACTCAACAAAGTTTGTACAAAGCTATATCTATTGTTAAACCTGGAATCTTATTAAAAAATATTGGAAAAACGATACAAAAATATGTAAAATTATATAATTTTTCAATTGTTAAAGAATATTGTGGACATGGTATCGGAAAAAATTTTCATGAATTGCCTCAAGTTTTACATTATAAAAATATAGAAAATAATTTTTTTTTACAAGAAGGTATGACATTTACAATCGAGCCAATGATTAATGCAGGTACTCATAATACCAAACTAATGAAAGATGGATGGACAGTAAAAACTCAAGATGGAAAAAATTCTGCACAATATGAACATACTCTTGCGGTAACAAAAAATGGTTGTGAAATTTTAACATGGCAAAAAGATGAAAAAATATCACCTATTATTATCCATTCTTAATTTTTTTTTATTAAAAAATAAAAATATCATTTTTTAAAAAATTTTAAACATAAAAATACATATTTTTTTATTAAAAAACAATTTAAAAATAAAATATTAAAAAAATTTCACAAAAAAATAAATTAAATTATTTTTATAATTTTATAAGGATTATTACTTCAAATGATTGAATTTCAAAAAAAAATTGAAAAAATTTTTAAAAAAAAAAACTTAAATAAAAATTATCAAATTTCAGAAAAAAATACAAAAATCATAAATAAAATAATTCAATATTTAAATTCCGGAAAAATCCGTGTAGCAGAAAAAATACAAAAATCTTGGCAGACTAATCAATGGATTAAAAAAGCAGTATTATTATATTTATCTAACAAAAAAAATCATTTAATAAAAACAATGCATGATACATATTATGATAAAATTCCTTTAAAATATACATATTATGATAAAATACAATTTTCTCAAGATTCTGTACGAATTGTTCCTAATGCTACAATAAGATTTGGAGCCTTCATTGAGAAAAATGTTATCATTATGCCAAGTTTTATTAATATTGGAGCATATATTGGAAAAAATTCTATGATTGACACTTGGGCAACAGTAGGATCTTGCGCTCAAATTGGAAAAAATGTCCACTTGTCTGGAGGAGTTGGAATAGGAGGAGTACTAGAACCTGTTCAAAATAATCCTACAATTATTGAAGATAATTGTTTTATTGGAGCTCGTTCAGAAATTGTTGAAGGAGTCATTGTAGGTAAAGGTTCAGTTATTTCAATGGGAGTTTATATCGGTCAAAGTACAAAAATTTATGATCGTTCTACTGATAAAATATCATATGGAAAAATTCCTAAATATTCTGTTGTTGTTCCAGGAACTATTGCCTCTAAAAATAAAAATATTCAATTATATTGCGCTGTTATTGTTAAAAAAGTAGATAATAAAACTTTAAAAAAAACAGAATTAAATTCTTTATTACGTGATAAACAAATACTATATAATATTTCTTAACATTTTTATTAAAATATTACCAATTTTTTATTTATCCGCTTTTTTAAGCGGATGTATTTTTTCAAAATATTATATATTTTATTAAAAAATAAATAAGTTTATTAATTTGAAAAAAAATAAAATTTTTTTCTGTTGTTAAAAAAATTTTATAAAAATTTTCAATATGCGATATACATATTTTTTTTATAAATAACAAAATAATATGTTTTTTATACATAAAAATTATTATAATTTTTATTTATAGTACTAAAATATTAATACATTTTTAATTTAATTTAGGATATTTCTGATGATCTTATTATCTGGCGCAGAAATGGTTATTCAATCTTTAATAGATTTAAAAATTAAAAAAATTTTTGGATATCCAGGCGGAGCAATATTAGATATTTATGACGCATTTAAAACATTAAATTGTAAACATTTACAACATATTTTAGTCAGACATGAACAATCTGCAGTACATATGGCAGATGGTTATTCTCGTTCTACAGGAAAAATTGGAGTAGCATTAGTGACATCAGGACCTGGCGCCACAAATGCTATTACTGGTATTGCTACTGCATATATGGACTCTATTCCATTATTAATTATTTCTGGACAAGTTGCATCAAATTTAATTGGAACTGATGCGTTTCAAGAATGTGATATGATTGGAATTTCGAGACCAATTGTAAAACATAGTTTTTTAATTAAAAAAACCATTGAAATACCAAATATTATTAAAAAATCTTTTTTTTTAGCTACTTCTGGAAGACCGGGACCAATTGTTATAGATATTCCAAAAGACTTTTTAAATCAAAAAATTAAAAAAAAATACATTTTTTCTTCAAAAATTTTTATTAACAAATATTTTAAAAAAAAAAAAATTTCAACCCATAAAATAAAAAAAATTTTTAAATATTTAAAACATTCTAGAAAACCAGTGATTTATGCAGGAGGAGGTATTATACATTCTGAGAGTTATCAAGAATTATATCAATTAATAATTCTTTTAAACTTTCCGATTACTTTATCACTGATGGCATTAGGAGCTTTTCCAAGCAACCATCCTTTAAATTTATCAATGTTAGGAATGCATGGTACATATGAAGCAAATATGGCAATGCATCATTCTGACTTAATTTTAGCTATTGGTACAAGATTTGATGATCGTACTACTAATAATATCGAGAAATATTGCCCAAAAGCTACTATTATCCATATTGATATTGATCCAACTTCAATTTCTAAAACAATTCAAGCTGATCTTTCTATAATTGGAGATGCAAAAAAAATTTTAAAAAAAATGTTAAAATTTATAAAACATAAAAAAATAAAATTTTCTAAAAAAAAAATAGATAAATGGTGGACTAAAATACAACATTGGAAAAAACAAAAAAAAATAAAATTTTATCAATCAGAAAAATACATTAAACCTCAAAAAATTTTAAAAGAATTATCTATTTTAACGCATGGTAAAGCGTATATTACTTCTGATGTCGGACAGCATCAAATGTTTACAGCTTTATATTATCAATTTCAAAAACCTAGACACTGGATTAATTCTGGAGGATTAGGAACGATGGGATTTGGACTGCCAGCAGCTTTAGGTGTAAAATTAGCATTTCCAAAAAATTTAGTAATTTGTATTACTGGTGATGGTAGTATTCAAATGAATATTCAAGAACTTTCTACAGCTAAACAATATAATTTAGCCATATTGATTATTAATTTGAATAATCAAGCTTTAGGTATGGTTAAACAATGGCAAGATTTAATTTATTCAGGCCGTCATTCTCATTCATATATGAAATCTCTACCAAATTTTGCAAAACTTTCTCAATCTTATGGACACGTAGGAATAATTTTAAAAAATAATCATGATATCCAAAAAATATTAAAAAAATCTTTAGATATTGTAAAAAAAGGTTCTTTAGTTTTTTTAGATGTTCATATTGATCCATCCGAACATATATATCCGATGCAAATTAAAAATGGTGGTATGAATGATATGCTGTTTAATAAATAAGGAATAATAAATAAATATTATGCAATATATTTTATTAATTTTATTAGAAAACGAAGTAGGAGCATTGTCTCGTGTTGTTGGACTTTTTTCGCAAAGAAATTATAACATTGATCAATTAACCGTTGTACCTACACAAAATAAATTAATCTCTAACATTAATATTCATACGTCTGGAGATTTAAATATTATTAAGCAAATTATTAAACAATTAGAAAAATTAATAAATGTTATACAAGTAAAAATTATAAAAGAAAGTAATTATATACAACAAAAACTATATTTAATAAAAATTTTTATAGAAAATAATCAAAAATTTCTTATTTTAAAAAAAATTTTATACGAAGAAAAAGGAGAAATTCTTTATAAAAAAAAATTATTATATGTTATTAAAATACATGGAACTCCTAAAACTTTAAATATTCTATTAAAAAAAATAAAAAAAAAGTTTAAAATTTTAAAATTAGAAAGTTCAGGTACAATTAATATAATACGCTCACATTAATAAAATAGAATTTTTCAAGATATATAAAAAAAATTTTTACATTTTTTTAAAAAAATAAATAAAAAATATGCAACATATACCAGTATTATTAAATGAAGTTATAAAATCATTAAATATTGAAAAAAATGGAATTTATATTGATGGTACTTTTGGAAATGGAGGACATACAAAAGAAATATTAAAATATTTAAGTTCTAACGGACGCGTTCTAGGATTTGACAGGGACCCTTTAGCTTTTAAATCTGGGAAAAAAATTAATGATTCACGTTTATTATTATTTAATGATGTTTTTTCTAATATTTTAAAATATACTACGCAATTAAATTTAAATAAAAAAATTAATGGTATGATTTTAGATTTAGGTCTTTCTTCATTTCAAATAAAAAATTCTAAAAGAGGTTTTTCTTTTCAAAAAAATGGACCTTTAGATATGCGGATGAATCCACTCTTAGGATTTTCTTTATCTCAAAAATTAAATTTCTTAAAAGAAGAAAAATTATCTAAAATATTAAAAAACTTTGGAAATGAAAAATATGCAAAAAAAATTGCATTTTTAATAAAAAAATATCAAAAAAAAAAACCTATTTTAACTACTTTTGAATTAGTTAAAATTATTAAACAAGCAGTTCCATTAAAATATCCATTTAAAAATCCAGCTACCCGTACTTTTTTAGCGTTAAGAATTTATATTAATCAGGAACTTAAAGAACTAAAAAAAATTTTAAATATTTCATTAAAAATTTTGAAACCTGGAGCTATTTTAGCTATTATAAGTTTTAATTCTTCAGAAGATCGTATTATAAAAAATTTTTTTAAAAAAAATAGCTCTATAATAAAAGTTCCCATGGGATTACCTATTACAGAAACAGAACTAAAAAAAAGATCTAAAAAAAAAATTGAAAATTTTAAAAAAATTAAACCTACAAAAAAAGAAATTAATACAAATAAAAAATCTAGAAGTGCAATTTTACGTTTTGCAAAAATATTATAATATTAAAAATAATAAATTATTTTAAAAAAATAAAAAAATTATTTTTTTTAAAAAAATTTAAATTACAAAAGAACATTTTTTTAAGATATATGAATGTTTTTCTATATTTTTTAGATAATATGATAAAATCAATATATTAAAAATTTTTTTTAAAAATCTTAATTCATTTAAAATATGAAATATTTAAAAATAATTACAAAAATATTATTAAAATATAACAATCTTTAAAATAAAAAATATAAAATAAAATTTTTATACAAAAATTAAATTTTCATAAAATAAATTTTTTTTTAAAAAAATATATTATAATATAATTTTTATTTTTCACAAAAACAATTTTAAAAAGAATATATTAAATTTTAAATTTATATTATATTCTATATATAATATTAAATATTTTATAAATTTAATAAAAAAATGAATAAAAAATATTATATATTTTATACTCTATTGAAGACTAAAGAACATGATTAGTACCATAAAAAAAAATTTAATAACTGGATTAGAAATTGGAGCAACTAAAATTTCTATTTTAATTGGTGAAATTTTAGAAAAAAATCACATAACTATTATTGGATTTGGAACTGCTTCTACTCGTGGTATTTGTAAAGGAATTATCAATAATTTAGAAGAATTAGTTCAATGTATCAAAAAAGCTATTTATAAAGCTGAAACGATGGCAAATTGTAAAATAAAACACATTTATTTAGCAATTTCAAACGCTGAAATAAATTGTCAAAATGAAATTGGAATAGTTCCTATTTTATCTGAAGAAATTACTAAAAAAGATGTACAAAATGTTATTAAAACAGCAAAATCAGTTCGTATACAAAATAATCATCATATTTTACATGTTATTCCTCAAGATTATGAAATTGATCATCAAAAAGGCATACAAAATCCAATTGGATTATCCGGAATGCGTATGAAAGCAAATGTACATTTAATTACCGGTGATAATCATATTAAAAAAAATATTATTAAAGCTATTGAAAAATGTAATCTACAGGTTAAAAAAGTTATTTTTTCTGGATTAGCATCTAGTGAAGCAATTTTAACTCAAGAAGAAAAAAATTCTGGAGTATGTCTAGTAGATATTGGGGGAGACATTATGGACATAAATATTTATAAAAATGGTACTTTAAGACATAGTGCAGTGATACCATATGCAGGAAATTTAGTTACACATGATATTGCATATGCATTTTCTATTTCTTTTACTGAAGCCGAAAAAATAAAAATTAAATATGGAAGTTTAATATCTTCTTTACTAGATTCTTCTGAAACTTTTGAAATTCCTAGACCTCACGAAAAAAAAGTTCAAAATTTTCATAAAAATTCTTTAGTTGAAATTATAGAACCTAGATATTTAGAATTATTAAATTTAATTAATACAGAAATTCAAAAAGTTACTACTGTAAAAAATAATTCTATAAAAAATTTTCAATTAAATTCAGGAATTATATTTACTGGTGGAGCTTCAAAAATTAAAAATTTAAATATGTTTTCTGAAAAATTTTTAAATAATAAAGTACAAATTAGAAAATCTCAAAACATTTCTGAAATTCCTCAAGAAATTTTTTCACCAGAATATTCTACTACTATTGGATTATTAATTTGTGGAAAAAACGATCAAAAATTCAATTTACGTGAATTAAAAAAACCAGGATTATTTATGAAATGGTTTAATAAAATTAATAATTGGTTTAAAAAAGAATTTTAAAAAAAATTTTATATAAATGACTATATTATAAGGAAAAAAAAATGTTTGAACCTGTAGAATTCAATAACGATCCAATTATCAAAGTAATTGGAATTGGAGGCGGTGGAAGTAATGCTGTAGAGCACATGGTACGTGAAAAAATTGAAGGAGTAGAATTTTTCGCTGTTAATACGGACGCGCAAGCTTTAAGAACTATTGCAGTAGGACAAACAATTCAAATTGGAAATAACATTACTAAAGGATTAGGAGCTGGTGCAAATCCTGAAATTGGTCGAACTTCTGCAGAAGAAGATAAAGAAACTTTAAAAAAATCTTTAGAAGGCGCAGATATGATTTTTATAGCCGCAGGCATGGGAGGTGGTACCGGAACCGGAGCAGCGCCCGTAGTAGCAGAAGTCGCAAAAGAATTAGGTATTTTAACTGTTGCAGTAGTTACTAAACCTTTTAGTTTTGAAGGTAAAAAAAGAATGTTATTTGCAGATCATGGTTTAAAAGAACTGTCAAAATATGTTGATTCTTTAATTATTATTCCTAATGATAAATTATTAAAAGTTTTAGATCAAGGAATTTCTTTATTAGATGCGTTTGGAGCAGCAAATAATATTTTAAAAGGAGCAGTTCAAAGTATAGCCGAATTAATCACACGTCCTGGTTTAATGAACGTTGATTTTGCAGACGTACGTACTGTTATGTCTGAAATGGGATATTCTATGATGGGCACAGGAACAGCTTCTGGAGAAAATAGAGCTGAAGAAGCTTCCGAAATCGCAATATCAAGTCCATTATTAGAAGATATAGACTTATCTGGTGCACGTGGAATCTTAGTAAATATTACAGCAGGATTCGATTTAAAATTAGATGAATTTGAAACAGTTGGAAATACAATACGTTCTTTTTCATCAGACCATTCCACTGTAGTTATAGGAACTTCTTTAGATCCTAAGATGGAAAATTCTCTACGTGTTACTGTTGTAGCAACTGGTATAGGTATGGATACCGATTCTGAAATTAATGGGATTCCAATTTCAAATCCCCATCAAAATTTAACAAAACCAGAATATAAAAATACAAAAAATACAAACGATCCATCTTCTACCACACAACGTACAGATTATAAACAATCTAATTCATCAACATATACAAAACAACGTGAAAAATCTTTTTTAAATATTCCAGCTTTTTTAAGAAAAAAAAAATAATTTATTGTCAAATTCTATTTATAAAAGGGTTATCTAATTTAATATTTTTTTTAAATAAAAACTTTAATGAAGTTAACCCTTATTTTAAAAAATATATATCTTATAAAAAAATTTTTATTTTTTTATATTTATATTTTATATTCTTAGAAATCAAATAGTATTCATACATTATATTTAATTAACTAAAAATTGCTACAATAAAATGTTAAAAAACTAATGACTATAAAAAAAAATTTATTTTTAATCTGTACGATTGCAGCTCAAAAACAAATAAAAAAATTAATTAATCTTAAAAAAAAAAAAAAAATAAAATTAAGAATTTATATTACGGGAGGAGGATGTAGTGGTTTTCAATATGGGTTTAAATTAGACCATAAAAAAAATAAAGATGATATTATTATAAAAAATTATAATAATTTAATTATTATAGATTCTATTAGTTTTCAATATTTGTTAGGAGGGACTTTAGATTTTATAGAAAATTTAGAAGGAACTAAATTTATTATAAATAATCCTAATGCGAAAACAACATGTGGATGTGGTCTTTCGTTTAGTATTTAAAAAAGATTGCTTTAACTGAACTCATACAAAAAAAATTTAGAGCAGGAAAATCACCTGCTCCTTTTATTTTCAAAATAAAAATAAACTATTTATTTTATAATATTTTGTTTATTTATTTTATAATTAAAAACATGTTTTTTAATATATTTTTATAAAAAGTAATTTTTTCAAATATATTTTTTATTATTAACAATTTTTAAACTTTGTTTAACACATCTGTAGCACACCCTAAAAACAATTTTGAAACTAAATTAATAGATTCTGATAATGTAGGATGAGGAAAAATAATTAAAGATAAATCTTCTGCTTCGCATCCCATTTCAATCGAAATACTAATTTGAGAAATTAATTCTCCAGCATTACGACCTAATATAGTTGCTCCTAAAATTTTATGTGTCTTTTTATCATAAATAATTTTTGTTATACCATGTTCAGAGCAATTAGTTGATACCGCTCTTCCAGAAAAAATCCAAGGAATAGAAACAGATTCAAAATCTATATTCTTTTCTAATGCAATTTTTTCATTTATTCCCACCCAAGCTATTTCAGGGTCACAATATGCTACATATGGTATAACTAAAGGATCAAAATGATGTTTTTGACCTATAATAACCTCTGCAGCGATATGTGCTTCATAAATTCCTTTATGAGCTAGCATAGGTTGACCAGTAACATCACCAACAGCAAAAATATTTGGTATATTAGTACGTAATTGTGAATCTACTTTTATAAAACCAAAATCATTTAATTCCAAAGATAATTTTGAAAAATTCATATTTTGTATATTTGGACGTCGTCCTACCGCCACTAATACATAATCATAAAAATTTTTTGTTGAAACTCCATGTGAATCATTAAAAGTAACTTCTAACCCATGTTTTAAATATTGTACTTTAGAAACAGTTGTTTCTAAAGAAATAGAAATATTTTTTTTAAAAATCTTTAAAAGATAATTACTTATATCAAGATCTAAATTAGGCATAAACGTTTTAGATGTATCAACAATATGTACTGCAGAACCTAACGCTTGATATATAGTAGCCATTTCTAATCCAATTATTCCAGCACCTATAATTAATAAATTTTTTGGAATACACGATAATTTAAGAGCATCTGTAGAATTCCAAACATGTTTATTTTCTGGTAAAAAATGAGAAATATTAGATGCGTGAGAACCAGAAGCAATAATAGAATAATCAAACGTAATATATTTATATTCAGAATTATCAAAAATTTCTACTGTATTTTTATCAAAAAATTTTGCGAAACCTTTGATTAAAAGAACATTTCTTTGTTTAGAAAGATGTTCTAAACCTTTCAATAATTTTTCAATTATTAAATTTTTCCATATTTGAATTTTTTGAATATTAATTTTTTTTTTAGTAAATGAAAAAATTTTTTCTTTTTCTAAATTTTCTACTTCTTTAATTACTTTAGATAAATATAACAACGATTTTGAAGGAATACACCCAACATTTAAACATGTTCCTCCTAAAATACCAAATTTTTCAATTAAACAGACTGATAATCCTAAATCTGCGCAACGAAATGCTGCTGAATATCCAGATGCTCCACCACCTATTACCACTACATCTATATGTATAGTTTTTTTCATAATTTGTATACTCTATTCAAACTAAAAAAATAATATAAAAATAATTTAATTATATATAAGATTATTTAAAAAATAATTAAACAATTATATATTTTTTTTATAATAATAAAATACGAATATCATTTAAACATTTTTTAAAAAAAGTAGTAAAACGTACAGCGTCAGCGCCATTAATCACGCGATGATCATAAGAAATAGAAAAAGGTAAAATTAAACGAGGGACAAATTCTTTACCATTCCAAATCGGTTTTATTTGAGATTTAGAAATTCCCAAAATACAAACTTCAGGAGCATTAATAATTGGAGTAAATCCTACACCTCCTAATCCTCCTAAGCTAGAAACCGTAAATGTTCCTTCTTTCATATCAAGAACATTTAATTTTTTTTCTTTAATTTTTAAAGAAAATTTTTTTAATATTAATGCAATTTCAAAAATATTAATTTTTTCTACATCTTTAATAACAGGAACTAACAATCCTTCAGGAGTATCCATAGCTACTCCAATATTAATTTTTGGATGTAAAATTACTTTTGATTGATCAAAATGCAATGTGCTATTAAATAATGGAAATTTTTTTAAAATAAAACTAATCGTTTTTATTATAAAAGACAATATAGTAATTTTATCTTCTTTAGAATTTTTTAATTCTTTTAAAGAATCAGAAAGACGAAATTTTTCTAATTTCGTAATATCTACTTCATCAAATTGAGTAACATGAGGAATATTTTTCCAATTTTTTAATAAATTTTGACCTACAATTTTTTGTATAGAAGTCAAATAATGAACATTTTTTTTATCAATATCATCATTTATTTTGTTTTCTTTAAGTTTTAAAATAGATGAATCTAATGTTTTTTTAGTATTATTTTGATTAAAATTTAATAAATCTATTTTTAAAATTCTTCCTTTACGACCACTACCAATAATATTAGTTAAATCAATATTTTTTAAAAATGCTAAACGTCGTATAAAAGGAGAAGCATAAACAAAATAATTCGAAAAATTTTTGTTTTTATTAAGATGATTATTTAATAAATTTTTAGAAGTGTTACTACTTAATGAAACAGAATTTTTAATTTTTTGTTTTTTACAATTTTCTTCTAAAATGTTTTTTTTAATAATTAAAGGTTCACATTTATCAAGTGACATAATCATAGAACCTTTCTTTAGAATATCTCCTATTTTTATAAAAATTTTTTTAATTTTTCCTGAAACTGGAGAGGGAATTTCTAAAGAAGATTTTTGTCCTTCTAAAATTATTAAACTTTTTTCTTTTTTAATTTCTTCTCCTTCTTTAACTAAAATTTCTATCACTTCTGCATTTTCAATTCCAATATCCGGTATATAAATATTTATATCCATTCATCTTTCTCTCTTACGATAACCTAGGATTCATTTTATCTATAGAAATATTAAAATCTTTAAATGCTTTTAATAATATTTGCGAAGATAATTTTTTTCCTTGTTGTATTAATAAATAAATTACAGAACTAATAATATAACCTTCACTAATTTCAAAAAAATTACGCAATTTTCGACGACTATCGGAACGTCCAAATCCATCAGTTCCTAAAACATGAAAATAAGGAGATGGAATATAAGATCGTATTTGTTCTGCAAAAATTTTCATATAATCAGTTACAGCAATAGTAGGTAAATTTTTTAAAATTTTTGAAACATAAGAAATTTTTGGAGTTAAATGAAAATTTAAAAAATTCCAACGTGCACAATCTTGTCCATTTCGTGCTAATTCAGTAAAAGAAGTTACACTATATATATCGGATCCAATGTCATATTCAGATTTCAGAATATTTGCAGAATTTTTTAAAATTCTTAAAAGAGAACCAGATCCTAATAATTGTACTTTTCCATTTTTTCCATTATATGATTCTAATAAATATATTCCTTTACAAATACCTTTTTTTATTTGTGATGTAATTTCTATATTAGGCATATAATAATTTTCATTCATAGTCGTAATATAATAAAAAATATTTTCTTGATTTTTTCCATACATTCTTTTTAAACCATTTTGAATAATCACTAATAATTCATAATGGTACGCAGGATCATAAGAAATGCAATTTGGAAAAGTTAATGAATATATGTGACTATGTCCATCTGAATGTTGTAATCCTTCTCCATTTAATGTAGTACGTCCAGATGTAGCTCCAATTAAAAATCCTCTTGCTTGTTGATCACCAGCAGACCATAATAAATCTCCAATTCTTTGAAATCCAAACATAGAATAAAAAATGTAAAAAGGAATCATTGGATAATTATTTGAACTATATGAAGTCGCAGCTGCTATCCAAGAAGATCCAGCACCTAATTCATTAATTCCTTCTTGAATAATTTGACCCATTTTAGATTCACGATAATAAAATAGTTGTTCTTTATCAGCAGGAATATATTTTTGACCTTGCGAATTATAAATTCCAATTTTCCGAAATAAACCTTCCATTCCAAATGTTCGAGCTTCATCTGCTACGATTGGAACAATTTTTTTTCCTATATCTTTGAAATCTAATAAAAAATTTAATATTCTAACGAAAAACATTGTAGTAGAAAAAGGTTTTAAAGATTTTTTTAATAAAATTTTGAAATTCTCTAAAGTAGGAAGACACAATTTGTCAGAAAATTTAGATCTTCGATTAGGTAAATAACCGCACAATTTTTTTCGTTGATCATGTAAATATTGATATTCTTTTGAATTATTATCAAATTTTAAATATGGTAACATTTCAAAATTAATATTTTTTTTTGACAAATTTAAATGTTTAGCAAAATTTTTTAAATCTTTTATAGACATATTTTTTATTTGATGAGCATTGTTCTTTCCTTCCGTATTTAATCCATATCCTTTAATTGTATGCATTAAAATAACGACTGGTTTTTCTTTAACTTGTAAAGCTAAAGCAAATGCAGAATATATTTTTTTTTCATCATGTCCTCCATGGTTTAATTCCCAAATTTCTTCATCAGTCATATTTTGAACTAATTTTTTTGTTTCGAAATATTTATTAAAAAAATTTTTTCGTATATATTGTCCATTTTTAGACCGTAATGTTTGATAATCTCCATCTAAAGTTTCATACATTAATTTTTTTAACATTTCCGATCCATTTCTTTTTAATAATTTGTCCCATTTACTACCCCATATTACTTTTATTACATACCATCCTGCACCTAAAAAAAAATTTTCTAATTCTTTAATGATATTACCATTTCCATAGACAGGACCATCTAAACGTTGTAAATTACAATTAATAACGAAAATTAAATTATCCAATTTTTCTCTTGAAGCAATAGTAATAGCTCCTTTAGATTCTGGTTCATCCATTTCTCCATCACCTAAAAAAGCATAAACTTTTTGACGTGATGTATCTTTTAATTTACGATGTAATAAATATTTCAAAAAACGAGCTTGATAAATCGCCGAAATAGCACTGAGACCCATTGAAACTGTTGGAAATTGCCAAAAGTTAGGCATTAATTTTGGATGCGGATATGAAGATAAACCTTTTCCACTGGACTCTTGTCGGAAAGAATCTAGTTCTGTTTCTGTTAAACGACCTTCTAAAAAAGCTCGAGAATAAATTCCTGGAGAAATATGACCTTGAAAATAGATAAAATCTCCACCATCTAGATTATTAGAAGCTCGAAAAAAATGATTAAATGCAACTTCATATATTATTGAAGAAGATTGAAAAGATGAAAGATGACCTCCTAAATCTTTGTTCTTTTTAGATGCTCTCAAAACTAACATCACTGCATTCCATCTTACGAATGCACAAATTTTCCTTTCAATAATTAAATTTCCAGGATAAATCGATTCTTTGTTTACAGGAATAGTATTTAAAAAATCTAAACTTTTATAATTTAATAAATTTTTATAACCTTTGTTATTTAAAAATTGAACTATTGTATTTATCAAAAAAATAATACGATTTTTTCCATCTTTTGATAATATGTTTTTTATTGCTTGTAACCATTCCTCAGTTTCTATAGGATCAATATCATCTAAAATTTTATTTATCATAAATTAAAATCCTTCTAAAACTATATAATACATATGAAAAAAATAAAATTATTTTCTTTAAATTATTTAAAGTATTAATAAAAATTTTTAAAAAAAATGTTTAATAATTTATACATAAAAAATATTTTTAAAATACATAATATATATTTTAACAAAAAAAAAAATAAAAATATGTTTTTTATTTTTTTTTATAATTTTTATTCAATAATAAGAGATTTAAAGTTTCATAATCTTTATGTAAAATACAATTTTTATATAGAAATTTTTTTTGAGAAAAATCTACAAAAAAAATTTGAAATACATTTTTTACAATCGTATACTTAATATTATGTAACATATTCTTAAAAATTAAAAAAGATTCTTTCTGATATTCTTGTTTAGGATTTTTTTGGGCATATCCTCTTAAATGTATTCCTTGACGTACAGATTCCATAATGTTTAAATGATCTTGCCAAAATAAATCAAATGTTTGTAAAATAATACATTTTTCTAAAATAAGTCTATATTTATTTTTTATAGAAGAAAGTTTTAAAATATAATGTTTTAAAATTTTTTGAATCAAAATTTTTTTTAAAATTTTTAAATTTTTTTTCAATTTTTTTTTTTTTTTAAATATAACTTCTATTGTATATGGATAATAAAATAATTTTTTCAATAATTTATCTAATTCCATTATATTTAAATCTTTTAAATTTTTTGATATAATTAATTTTTTTAAAGTTTTTTTTAAAAAATCTTTAATTAAATTTAAAATATATTTTTCTACATTATAACTATTAACGATTTTTTTACGTTCCGAATAAATTGCTTGTCGTTGTTCATTAAAAATATTATCATATTCTAATAATTGTTTTCTTAAATTAAAATTTTGATTTTCTAATTTTTTTTGAGCATTTTGAATCGCTTTATTAACCCAAGAATGTTCAATAACTTGTTTTGAATTAATTCCTAATGAATATATCATTTGAATTGTTTTTTTAGAAATAAACAATTTCATTAATGAATCTTCTAATGAAAGATAAAATCGTGATGAACCTGGATCTCCTTGCCGTCCACTACGACCACATAATTGATTGTCAATACGACGTGATTCATGTCTTTCAGTACCAATAATATGTAGTCCACCCGTCTCAACTACTAATTGATGTCGTTTTTTCCATTCTTTTTTATAAATTTTATATGTATATTTTTTATTAAATAAAAAATTTTTTTCAAATTGAGTAAAAAAAGAACCCCCTAAAACAATATCAGTACCTCTACCCGCCATATTTGTTGCAATTGTAACGGCTGAAAGTTGACCAGCAGAAGAAATAATTTTAGCCTCTTGAGCATGAAATTTTGCATTTAAAATATTATGCGAAATATTCATTTTTTTTAAATAATTTGAAATCATTTCAGATTTTTGAATTGATATTGTACCAACTAAAACAGGTTGTTTACGTGATACACATTGACAAATATCTTTAATAATAGCTTTTATTTTTTCTTTCTCTGTAATATATACTAAATCAGAAAAATCTTTACGAATCATAGGTTTATTCGGAGGAATTACAATAGTATCTAAATTATAAATTGTATTAAATTCATAAGATTCTGTAATAGCAGTTCCTGTCATACCAGATAGTTTCTTATATAAACGAAAATAATTTTGTAAAGTAATTGATGCTAAAGTTTTATTTTCATTTAATATAGGAACATTTTCTTTTGCTTCTATAGCTTGATGTAAGCCATCTGACCAACGTCTACCAAACATCATACGTCCAGTATGTTCATCTACAATAATAACTTTTTTATTCATCACTATATAATCTATATTTCTTAAAAATAAAATATGAGCGCGTAATGCTAATAAAAAATGATGTAAAAAT
Organism: Buchnera aphidicola (Tuberolachnus salignus); assembly: GCF_900016785.1. Taxonomy (NCBI): domain Bacteria; kingdom Pseudomonadati; phylum Pseudomonadota; class Gammaproteobacteria; order Enterobacterales; family Erwiniaceae; genus Buchnera; species Buchnera aphidicola. The sequence continues at coordinate 154,486 of NZ_LN890285.1, read as the reverse complement.
ATGATATTTTTTGAAGTATACAAAGAACTAATTGATGATAAAAATTTTTTTTTGATTAACAAATTTTCAAATTTTTTCATACCTTTTTCAGTTAAATTTATTTGTTTTCTTTTATAATCTATTACAAAATTAAGATTATTTTTATAATCTATTTGTTTTTGAGAATAATTTATTGCTATAAAAAAAGGAATTAATTCATTAATTTGAAAATACAAATCATTATTATTTTGTGTTGCACCCGAGATTACTAATGGAGTACGAGCTTCATCAATTAAAATAGAATCTATTTCATCTATTAAACCAAAATATAAATTTCTTTGTACTTTTTCTGAATGCGAAAAAATCATATTATCACGTAAATAATCAAATCCATATTCATGATTCGTTCCATATGTAATGTCTGCTTGATATGCATTTTTCTTTTTTGTAAAAGATAGTCCATGTACATTAATTCCAACAGAAATTCCTAAAAAATTAAATAAAACACTATTTTTTTTTGCATCTCTTTCTGCTAAATAATCATTCATTGTGATGATATGTACACCTTGACCTGTTAAAGAATGCAAATATGCCGGTAAAGTTGCTGTTAAAGTTTTTCCTTCACCTGTACACATTTCGGCGATAGATTGAGAATGTAAAACAATTCCTCCTAATAATTGTACATCAAAATGCCGCATACCTAAAACTCTTTTACTTGCTTCTCGAACTGTAGCAAATGCTTCTGGAAGTAAAGAATCTAAAGTTTCTTCAATTTTTAATCGTCTTCTAAATTCTAAAGTTTTATTTTTTAATTCTTCATCCGATAATTGACTAAAAATTTGCTCTAATTGATTTATTTGGATAATTAAAGGTTTAAAAGAATTTAAAACTTTTTGATTATGGTTCATAAAAATTTTTTTAAAAAATTTACCTAACATGCTGCAAAGTCTCATATCTTAAAAATGTGATACAAATATTTTTATGAATTAATATCATAAAAAATTTATAATAAAATAAAACACTTTTAAAATTTTTTTATTCGAAAAATAAAAAAATTTTTTTAAAAATTTCTTTAAAAAATTTTTAAAATATATTGATATCATAAAAATATAAAAATGTTTCTCTTAATGTCTTAATAAATTAATTTAAACTAATAGTTTAATTTATTTTACTATATCCAAAAAATTTAGTAAAAAAATAAATTATAAAAATATTTTTTAAATTTATAATGTTTATTTTAAAATAAAATAATATTTTTTAAAAAAAAAAATTTTTAAATCTTTTAAAAGATATAAAAAAAGGAATATTGAAATGTTTAGGATACATAACAGCCATTAAATATAGCCCACAAGCAGGAACAGTTGTATAAAATTTTTGAGGCAATTTTGAAAATATCAAATCTTTAAACCAAATTTCAGATTTTTTTGAAAGACCTACTAATAAAAGTGCTCCAACAATATTACGTACCATATGATATAAAAAAGAATTTGCAATAATATCAATAATAATAAAATTGTTTATTTTAAAAATTTTTACTTTAAAAATTCTTCGTTTTGTACAATTAATGGAATTTTTTTGACTTCCTTGAAAATTAATAAAATCATGTTCTCCAACTAAAAAAAAACTTACTTTCTTCATTAAACAGACGTTTAAATTTTTATAAACATAGTAATAATATTCAAAAAAAAAACTAGAACGCAGAGTATGATTAAAAATAATATAACGATAAAATCGTTTTAAAGCTGAAAACCGAGCATTAAAATCTATAGAAATTTTTTTAATCCATAATAAAGTGATATCTTTTGGTAATAAAGAATTAATTCCTTTTAACCAACTTTTTAAACTTCTTACAACAAAAGTTTCAAAATGAATAACTTGACCAAAACTATGTACACCACAATCAGTTCGTCCTGCACAAACTGTTTCAATTTTATGATTAGCAATAATTGAAATTGCTTTTTCTAAATAATATTGTATCGTAGGAACTTTTTTTTGTTTTTGCCAACCTTTATATAAACTTCCTTTATATTGTAAACCACAAACAAATTTCATATTAGACCTTACTTTGTGTTATAATTTTTTAAATATTTTTTTTAAAAAAATTTTTAATTTTATATTAAAAAATATTTTATTTTTTAAAATCTATTATATTTTATTTTTTTAAAAAAAATCAAAAAAATCAATAAAATTATTAATATAAAATTTTTATATATTATTATTTTTGAAAATAATATATAATTTTAAAATTATAAAAATTTACAAAATAAAAATTAGTATTGTTCTCTTTTAAAAAGAAAAAAATTTATGAAAAAAAAAAATTTCAAAAATTCTTTAAATCTTTTGTTCCAAGCAGGATTACAACCTTATAAACAAAAAAAAAATGAAAAATATATGAATCTTCAGCAACTTAAACATTTCAAAATTATTTTAGAAACTTGGAAAAAAAAAATAAATAAAATAATTACTAAAAATGTTTTTAATATTCAAGATAAATCTATTAATTTACCAGATCCAATTGATCGCGCATCTCAAGAAGAGGAAATAAATTTAGAATTAAGAAATAGAGATCGAGAATATAAAATAATTACTAAGATTAATAATACATTAAAAAGAATTGAAAATTCTACTTTTGGTTATTGTATAACTTGCGAAATAGAAATCGGAATTAAAAGATTAGAAGCTCAACCAATTGCTAATTTATGTATTGATTGTCAAACATTATCTGAATTAAAAAAAAAACAAATATATCGTTAAAAATCAAAAAAATTTTATAAATTTATTCTTATAATATATCAAATATTTTTATATACAAATTCTATTATTTTTAAAAATTTATTTTAAAAAATACATAATTTAAATTATTATATTTTAAATCTTTTAAAAATTTAATATTTATTTATATTATTAATATATTTAAAAATAAAATAATAAAAATAGTTTTTTAAAAATTTTCATAATAATATTCTTATATGATACTACTAAAATGACTTTTCTTATAAAGAAAAAAAATATAATTTTTAAAGAAATTAGCAAAAATTCTATTAAAGTTTTATATAGATTAAATAAATTAGGATACAAAGCTTATTTAGTTGGAGGAAGTATTCGAGATATTTTATTAAAAAACATACCAAAAGATTTTGATATTTCTACTGATGCTACACCACATGAATTAAGAAAAATTTTTAAAAATTGTCGTTTAATAGGAAGAAGATTTATTATTGTTCATTTAATCTTTCCAAAAGAAATTATTGAAGTTTCTACTTTTAGAACGCATCCTAATATTAAAAAAAAAAAAAAATATAATTCTCAAAAGAAACACACAAATGGCATGTTATTACAAGATAATAAATATGGAAAAATTGAAGAAGATGTATATAGACGCGATATTACAATTAATGCATTATATTACAATATAAAAGATTTTTGTATTTATGATTACGTAGGAGGTTTAAATGATATTAAAAAAAAAATTATTCGTTTAATTGGTCATGCTGAAACCAGATATCGTGAAGATCCTGTAATAATGTTACGAGTAATTCGATTTTCTGCACATTTAAATATGAATATTACTAAAAAAACATCGGAACCTTTAGAACGATTATCTCATTTATTAAAAAATGTTCCAGTACCACGATTGTTTAATGAATCAATTAAATTATTTTGTTCCGGATATGGATATCAAACTTATAAAAAATTAAAAAAATATTCTTTAATTCAACATTTGTTGCCAATCATTTTTTTAAATGTTCGAAAAAAATATCAAAAATTTTCCAAAAAAATTAGAAAAGAAGCATTTAAAAGAAATGATTATAAAATTTTATATAATTCACAATACAATCCATCATTTTTATTTTCTGCTCTTTTATGGTATTTATTAGTTGATACAATACAAAAAAATATTGAAAAAAAAAAAATATCTTATGATCAAGCATATTATTTTTCTGTTAAAAAAATTTTAAAAAAATCTTCTGCTTTATTAGGTATTCCAAAAAATTTATTAATTTATATTTCTAAAATTTGGTCATACCAAAAAGATATTGAAAATTTATATTTTATTAAAAAAAAAAACATTATTTTTTTTTATGCTTTAGAATTATTTAATTTACGTATTATAATAGAAAAAAATTCTAATTTAAAAAAAATTTTACAACAATGGAAAATAAAAAATAAATCTTAAAACAATATTACTTTTTAAAAATATTTTTTTAAAAAAATATTTAATAAAAAATTTTCTCTTTTTATTGCTATATTTAAAAAATATAAAAATATGATATAATTTTATTTTATGTAATTTTATTATTAATAAATATATTATTTTCAAATGAATATGTTCTTTTTTTCATTTCATGAATTTTTATAAAAAAATATTAATTTTTTATTTAAAAATTTTTTTTAAAAAAAATTTTTAAAAAGTGTTATTCTCCTCTTTCACTCATTATATAAAAATATATTTAAAGGATCGGTAACTTATGAGGGTATTAAAATTTGGGGGAACATCACTTGCTAACGCAGAAAAATTCCAAATTGTTTTACAAATTATTATAAAAAAATTTAAAAAAGAACAAATTGGAATTGTATTATCAGCTCCTTCTACAATTACTAATTTATTATTCAATTCTATAACTCTTGTATTAGAAAAAAAAAAAAAAATAAAAGAGATAATAAAAAAAATATATATTTTTTTTAGGAATTTGATAAATTCTTTTAAAACAACAAAACAAATAATTAAATATAAAAAATTAAAAAAAAAAATAAAAAAAAAATGTATTTTTTTACAAAAAAAATTGAAAATCATCAAATATGCTAAAACATGTTCAGATTCTATTAAAGCAAAAATTATTAGTATAGGTGAAAAAATTTCTGTTTATATTATGTATTTTTTATTAAAAATCAAAAAATATCATATTACGATTATAGATCCTGTAAAAAATTTTATTACTACAGGAACATATTTAAATTCTAAAATTGATTTAAAAAATTCTAAAAACAATATTGAAAAATTAAAAATACCAAAAACAAATATTATTTTGATGCCTGGTTTTATTGCTGGTAATCAAAATAAAAAATTGGTGATTTTAGGAAGAAATGGTTCAGATTATTCTGCAGCAGCTTTATCAGTATGTACAAATGCAAAAATTTGTGAAATTTGGACTGATGTAGATGGAATTTATACTTGTGATCCACAAAAAATTTCTACTGCTGTTTTATTAAAAAATTTAATTTATCAAGAAGCACAAGAATTATCTTTTTTTGGTGCTAAAATATTACATCCAAGTACTATTTCTCCTTTAAAAAAAAATAATATTCCTTGCATAATAAAAAATACAAATAATTTAACGTCTAAAGGAACAAAAATTAATAATGAAACAAAAAAAAGTCATGTTTTCATCAAAGGACTAACATATATTAAAAAAATTTTTTTAATTACATTTAAAATTTTTAAAAAAATAAAAATTTTAAAATACATAGAATTAATTTTAAATTTTATTAATATACACAAAATAAAAATTTTTTTTATTAAACCTTCTTATACACATCAAAAAATATTAATCTGTTTACCTACTGAAAAAAAAAAAATAATTTTAAAAAATCTTAATAATTTTTTTTTAAAAGATTTATCAAAAAAAAAAATTATATATTTCAAAATAACTCAAAATTTAAGTTTAGTTTCTTTAATTAGTTCTAATTTTTATTATAATCATTATATTATTCAATTTATTTTTCAAACTATTCAAAAATATAAAAAAAATATAATCGAAATAGACCATAGTTTATATAATTTTCATTTTTTAATTCTTTTAAATAATACAATTTTATCTTCTTTTTTAAAAACTCTACATCAAAAAATTTATTATCAAAGAAAAAAAATTCATATTTTTATAATTGGAATTGGAGGAATTGGGCAAACATTATTAAAACAAATTACACAACAAAAAGAGTTTCTTAAAAATAAAAATAAAAAAATTTGTATTCATGTAATTTCAAATTCTAAAAAATATCTTTTTGATAAAAAAAACATTTTAAATTTTGATTTAAAAAATCTAAAACAAGATACTTTAAAAAATTTTGATTTAAAAGAAATATTAAAACTTCCCGAAAATTTTAATATTCAAAATCCAATATTAATAGATTGTACATCAAGTACTCAAATTGCTAAAAATTATATTAATATTTTCAAAAAGGGATTTCATATTGTTTCAGCAAATAAAAAATCTAATACCACAAATTTTCAATCTTATAAAAAAATTCATAAAACGGCATTATTTTATAAAAAAAAATTTTTTTATGAAACTCATGTTGGAGCAGGATTACCTATTATTAAAAATTTAAAAAATTTATTATCTACTGGAGATAAATTTCAAAAATTTTCTGGAATTTTATCTGGATCTATGTCATTCATTTTTGGTTTATTAGAAAAAAATATTACTTTTTCTAAAGCTGTTAAAAAAGCAAAAAAATTAGGATTTACTGAACCAGATCCCCGAGAAGATTTATCAGGTATTGATATTGCTCGTAAATTATTAATTATTGCGCGAGAAATAGGATATAAATTAGAACTTTCTGATATTAAAATTGAAAACATTCTACCTAAAAATATTTTAAAATTAAAAAATATTGAAGAAGTTATGACAAATTTAACTACTTTAGATAATATATTTTTTGAAAAAAATAAAATAGCACAAAAAATGAATCAAGTGTTACGTTTTATAGGAACAATCAAGAAAGACGGAGTTTGTGAAGTTAAATTAAAATCTATATCTAAGAAAAATCCTTTATATAAAATTAAAAATGGAGAAAACATATTTGTTTTTTATACTCAATATTATTCTCCAATTCCATTAATTATCCAAGGTTATGGTGCAGGAAAAAATGTAACTGCTTCAGGAATGTTTTCAGATTTATTACATATTTAACTTTAATTTTAACAGGATATTATATAAACTAATGATAAAAATTTATGCACCTGCTTCTATAGGAAATCTTGGTGTTGGATTTGATCTTTTAGGAGCAGCTATCTCTCCTATTGATCACAACTTTTTAGGAGATTGTATCACCGTATGTTCTTCAAAAATTTTTAATATTATAAACACCGGAGAATTTTCTACGCAACTTCCAAATAATATGCACAAAAATATTGTTTATCAAACTTGGAAAATTTTTTGTAAAATTATCCAAAAAAAAATCCCTGTTAAAATAATTTTAGAAAAAAATATGCCGATTGGGTCAGGATTAGGATCTAGTGCTTCTTCAATTGTCGCTAGTACTGTCGCATTAAATATTTTTTTTAAAACGAATTTAAAAAAACAAAAATTATTAAAAATTATGGGAAAATTAGAAGGATTAGTTTCAGGAAGTATACATTATGATAATGTAGCTCCTAGTTTTTTAGGAGGTACACAATTAATTATTCAAGAAAAAAACATTATTTCTCAAAAAATTCCTATGTTTGAAAATTGGTTTTGGGTAATTGCATGGCCGGGTAGTCAGTTATCTACTGTAATTTCAAGAGATATTTTACCAAAAAAATATACACGAAAAACTTGCGTGCAACAAAACAAAAATATCGCTACTTTTATGCACGCTATATATACTAATCAAAAAGAACTAGCATTACAAGTTATGAATGATTTAATTGCCGAACCATATAGAATACCTCTTTTAAAAAATTTTGATGTAACTAAAAAAAATCTTTTAAAATTAGGAGCTAGAACTTGCCATATTTCAGGTTCTGGTCCAACTATTTTTTCGATTTGTGATGATTATGAGGTTGCAAAAACATCTGAAACATGGTTAAAAAAAAATTTTTTACAAAATAAAAAAGGGTTTGTTCATATTTGCAAAATAGATAATTATGGTTCTAAACAAGTAAGGTAAGAAAATGAAATTATATAATTTAAAAGATCCCAAAGAAGAAGTAGGATTTTTACAAGCTGTACAACTAGGTTTAGGTAAAAAACAAGGATTATTCTTCCCAAAAAAATTACCAATATTAGATCATAATACACTTGATCATTTAATAAACATGAATTTTATTGATCGAAGTACACAAATTTTATCTTATTTTTTAAATGATGAAATTTCGTTATCAAATTTAAAATTAATTGTTAAAAATTCTTTTTCTTTTCAAAAACCTATTTTAAAATCTATTACAAAAAATATTTCTTGTTTAGAATTGTTTCATGGTCCAACTTTAGCATTTAAAGATTTTGGGGCTCGTTTTATGGCTCAAATTTTACTTTTTTTAAATACTAAAAATAAACCCATGACTATTTTAACAGCTACTTCAGGAGATACAGGAGCTGCTGTAGCACATGCTTTTTATAAAATGAAAAATATACAAGTTGTAATTTTATATCCAAAAGGAAAAATAAGCACTTTACAAGAAAAATTATTTTGTACTTTAGGACATAATGTTCATACTATTTCTATAAATGGAAGTTTTGATGATTGTCAAAATTTAGTAAAAAAATCATTTAATGATTCATTATTAAATAAAAAAATGCATTTAACTTCTGCTAATTCTATTAATATTAGTCGGTTATTAGCTCAAATTTGTTATTATTTTGAAGCATTTTCTTTAACTCCAATACAACATCAAAAAAATTTAATAATTTCAGTACCATGCGGAAATTTTGGAAATTTAACTGCTGGTTTATTAGCTAAATCTTTAGGTTTACCAATTAAAAATTTTATAGCAGCTACGAATTCAAATAATACTGTTCCAAATTTTTTAAAAAATGGTGTTTGGGAACCAAAACCTACTATTTCTACCATTTCTAATGCAATGGATATAAGTCAACCTAATAATTGGCCTCGTGTTAAAGAACTTTTTTTAAGAAAAAAATGGAATTTAAAAACTTTAAAATTTGGAAGTGTATCAGAAAAACAAACAAAAAAAACTTTAAAAGAATTATATAATTTAAATTATATCTCAGAACCTCATGCCTCAATTGCATATCATTTATTAAAAAAAAAAATAAAAAAAAATGATTTTGGATTATTTTTAGGCACTGCTCATCCCTCAAAATTTCAAACCGTTGTAGAAAAAATTTTAAAAATTGATTTATCAATACCGAAAATTTTATATATGCATAATAAGAAAAAAATATTATCCCATACTTTAGAATCCGATTTCCAACAATTAAAACATTTTTTATTAAAAAATCTTTAAAAAATTTTAAAAATTTTAGAGAGACATATATTTTATGCCTCTCTAAAAAAATTTTATACATTAAATAAAATATGAACAATATCACCATCTTTTAAAATATATTTCCTTCCTTCAGAACGTACTTTTCCAAAACGACGAGCGCCTTTTTCGCCTTTATATTTAATAAAATCAATATATGAAATAATTTGAGCACGTATAAATCCTTTTTTTAAATCACTATGTATCATATGTGCCGCATCTTCTGATGTAGCATTTATATGAATAGACCATGCTTTAATTTCTAAAATTCCAACTGTAAAAAAAGTTTTTAAAGACAATAATTCATATCCAATTTGAATAATTTTTTTTAAACATGTTTCTCGCTCTTTAAATTGAATTTTTTTTATAGCATTAAAAGAATTTGAAATATTTACAACATTCTCTTGTTGTTCATTTTTTAAAAATAATGGTATAGATATAAATTTAGAATTAGTTTTTTTAATAAATTTTAAAACTTTATGTAATAAAATATTTTTTTTTATATTTTTAGAAATATTTAATACATATACTATTGGTTTAAAAGTTAGAAAATTATATATTTCTAAAATTTTCAATTCTATTTGATCAAAATCTGATAAAAATAAAAATATTCCTTTTGTTAAAAAAGAAAAACAACGTTTTAATAATAAAAATTTTTTTTTCTCAAAAAAATTTTTTTCTAAATTTTGTTGTTTAAAATTTTTTAAAAATTTTTGACAATTTGATAAATCTGACAATAACAATTCTAAATTAATAATTTCTATATCTTTTATTGGATCAATACGATCATAAATATGCGTAATTTTTTCATTTTCAAAACACCTTACGACATGAATAATAGTATTAATATTTTTGATATGCTCTAAAAATGAATTTCCTAAACCTTCTCCTTGTGAAGCTCCCTTCACTAACCCGGCAATATCACGTACTTCAATACAACAAAATGTTTTCTTTTTTGCAGGAATAATTTTAAAAATTTCATTTATACGTGTATCGAAAACAGAAGAATATCCTATATTTGGTTTAATAGTACAAAATGGAAAATTTTCAGATGGTACTTTCGAATGTGTCATTAAATTAAACAATAAAGATTTCCCTACATTCGGTAAACCTATAATACCGCATTTAAAACTCACAATAAGATCTCGATTATAAAAGATAAAAATTCAAAAATATTTTAAAAATATTTTTTATATCATATAGATTAAATAAAATTTTTTTAATATTTTATTTAATTTTAAAAACTAAATAGATAAAAAAAATTTTTTTTTAAACTGTAATATTTTCCCAGAAATCAAATCTGACATATAAAAAAAACTAGTTTTCATAATGTAATTAATTTTTTGAAATTCTCCAATACTAGGTTTACTTAATACATATGTACAAATATCTAATTTGGAAAGAGGACGACCAATCCCAACATATATTTGTAAAATTTTTTTTTTTTTAAAAAAATTTAAAATATTTTTCATACCATTATGCCCATTATGACCCATACTATATTTAATTTTTAATTGTCCTGGATTAAGATCTAATTCATCATGAACAATCAAAATCTCTTCCGCAGAAATTTTATAAAAATTAGCATATAAAAATATAATTTGCCCACTAAGATTCATAAAAGTATTAGGAATAAAAAAATGAATTTTTTTATTTTGAAAATATGAAAAACCTACATATCCAGAAAATTTTTTCTCAAAAGTTAAAGAAACATTTTGAAATATTGAAAATTTTTTTAAAAATAAAATACCCATATTATGTCTAGTATTTTGCAATTTTTTAGTAGGATTTCCTAATCCTACAATCATTTTTATTTCTTTCAAAAAACACCTTTTTAATTAAATTGTTTTTTATCAAAATAATATTTTTTTCATTTATTTTAATGAATCATGAGATACTTTTAAAAATAATTTATTTGCACGATCCCAATTAATAATTTTCCAAAAAGATCGAACATATTCAATTTTTTGATTAAAATAGTTTAAATAATATGCATGCTCCCATAAATCTAATCCAATAATAGGAATAATATCCATATTAATTCTATCTGTTAAAAAACTTGGATAATCTTGATTTTTTGTAGAAATTATTTTTAAATTATTTTTAATTTTAATTAACCAAACCCACCCAGCACCAAAATGTTGCATGGCTGTTTTTTCGAAAATTTCTACAAAATTTTGAAAATTTCCAAATTGTTTATTAATTTCTTTATAAAAAATATTAGAAATTTGTGTATTTTTTTTTAAACCTTTCCAAAAAAAACAATGATTAATATGACCACCTAAATTATTTTTTAATACATCTTTTTTTAATAATTTTAAAGTGTCAAAATTTTTTAAAATATATGATAAAGATTTATCTTGATATATAGTGGTTTTTAAAAATAATAAAACATTATTTAAATATGCAGCATGATGTTTAGTATAATGTAATTCCATTGTTTTTTTATCAATATAAGGTTCAAAATGATCATAAGAATATGGCAAAATAGGTAATTTATTAATAATTTTCATATTTTTCTTCCTATAAATATATTTTCATTTGAAAAAAGTGTTTTATAATTAAAAATTATATTGTTACATTAAAAAAATATTTTATACTATTTTAAATCATTTAAACTACAATAAATAGATTTTTATGTATAAAAAAATATTTTTTTTAAATATATATGGAATTTAAATACTAAATGAGATTATTATGTCAACATATACACAATTAAAACCATCATTATGTTATAGATTTCGAGGATTTTATCCTGTTGTTATTGACATTGAAAGTGCAGGATTTCATGCTAAAACTGATGCTTTATTAGAAATTGCAATTATTACATTAAAAATGAACAAATTAGGATGGTTAAAAACAGATGAAAAACTACATTTTCATATCCAACCTTTTAAAGGATCTGTAATACAAGCTGAAGCAGTAGCTTTTAACAAAATTGATCCTTTTAACCCTTTGCGAGGAGCTATTAGTGAGTATGAAGCTTTAAAAAAAATTTTTAAATTAGTTCGAAAAAAAATTAAAGAATATCATTGTAAAAGAGCTATTATTGTAGCTCATAATGCTAATTTTGATCATACTTTTTTAATGGAAGCAGCTAAAAGAACAAAAATTTTAAAAAATCCTTTTCATCCTTTTACAACTTTTGATACAGCTGCATTAAGTGGATTAATCTTAGGTCAAACAGTATTAGCAAAAGCATGTAAAATTTCAGGAATTCCTTTTGACACTACTCAAGCACATTCTGCTTTATATGACACTATGCAAACAGCTTTATTATTTTGTGAATTAGTAAATCGTTGGAAACGATTAGGCGGATGGCCACCTAATGTTACTTCATAAAAAAATAAAAAAAATTTTTATAAAATTTCTATCATTAAAAAATATTTATTAAACATTTTTTAAAATTTTTAATAGTTCTCCTGTTTGAAACATTTCTACAATAATATTGCAACCTCCAATTAATTCTTGATTAACCCATAATTGCGGAAAAGTTGGCCAATGCGAATATATGGGTAAATATTTTCGAATATTTGGATTTTCTAAAACATCAATATATTTAAAATTTATTTCAAAAGATTTTAAAATTTGAGCTGCTTGTGATGAAAATCCACATCGTGGATGTTTTGGAGTACCTTTCATATATAATAGAATAGTATTAGCACAAATTTGTTCTTTAATAATTTTAATAGTTTTTTTCATTTTTTTTTACCAATAAATATAATTTGAATTGAAAAGAAAATCAAAAAATCATACATTAAAAAATTTATATATTTTATTTTTTATTATAGAAAATAAAAATTTTAAATACAAAATAAAAATTAGAATACCATAAATTATATATTTTATTTGATTAAAAATTTTTTTTAAAAATAAATATAAAATTTTCTTCATTTATTATTTTTATAAAAAAAATTTTTTTTAAAAAAATAAAAACATTGTTTTAAATTTCAAAATATACTAAAATTTATATAATATTTAAGAAAATGGGGCTGTTCTGGATTTGACAAAATAAAGAAAATTTTTTGCGCATGTCGAGGAATTGGTTTGCCTCGTTAAAAAACCATATAAATTATATTCGCAAATACAAATAATAGTTACGCTTTAGCAGCTTAAAAACTGTAATTAAGCCCTTTTTTTTCTTTTAGTTTTTTTCTCTCTATTATTTGTACAAAAAAGAAAATCATTAAAAGGTCATATAAAACAAAAAAATGAGATATTTAGTTGTCTTAAACTAAATATAAAAATAATTAAATAAGATATATTACTAAAATTGGGTTTGCTAAAGTTTAGATAATGAAAAAATGAGCAAAATATGCATGTAGAACAAAAAAAAAGAAATATTTTGGACGCGGGTTCGAATCCCGCCAGCTCCAAAAAAAAATTAATTGAACAAAAAATTTTAAAAAAAATTATTTTAAAAAAATATTTTAAAAAATAAAAGAATTTTCTATAACCAATATAAAAAAATTATTATTATATAAGATAAAAAAATGATACAAGAAGAAAATTTTGAAAAAAACTTAGATAAAGAAACAAAAATAGACAAAAATTTTAAAAACGAAATTAAAAAAAATAACATTGAGATACAAACTAAAAAAAAAGAAATCGATATTCTTAAAAAAGACATTAATAATGTAAAATTGAGATATTATGCAACATTAGATAATATTAAAAAAAATACAACAAAAGAAATAAAAATTATTAAAAAAATGCTATTTAAAAATTTTTTTAAAAAATTATATCCTATTTTATTACAATTTAAAAAATTTTTACATGATACAAAAAAAAAAAATATAGATATGCATCCAATTGTTAAAGGCTTAAAATTAACGCAAAAATCATTTCAAAAAAATTTTAAAATATGGAAAATTAAAGAAATTAATCAAAGTTCTATAAAATACGATCCAAATATACATATTTTAGAAAATAAAGATCCTCAATTAAATAAATCAAATCAAAAATTTAATTTAGTAAAAATTATTAAACACGGTTATATGATTCAAGATGAAGTTATTAAAAAAGCAATCGTAAAAATAATTTAATTTTTTAAAAAAAATATAAAAAATTTTTTCTTTCAAAACATATAATTCAAATAAATTTTTTAAAACTTATTAAAAAATTTAAAAATATTAAATTTTTATATTTTAAAGGATTAAAAATGATCTTAACAGCGCAAAAAGCACCTAATTTTACAGCATCAGCTCTTTTACCTAATGGAAAAATTATACATGATTTTAATATGTTAAAATACGCAAAAAAAAAATATATTCTTCTTTTTTTTTGGCCATTAGATTTTACATTTGTGTGTCCTTCTGAACTATTAGAATTTAATACTTTATATGAAGAATTTGAAAAAAGAAATGTATGTTTGATTGGAATATCTATTGATTCAGTATATACTCATCACGCCTGGGTGCATACAGATTTAAAAAATGGCGGCATTGGATTGATGAAATATCCTTTAATTTCTGATCTTACACGCAATATTCAAAGCATATATGGAATTGAACATCCGAATTTAGGAATTTCTTTAAGATCGTCTTTTTTGATAGATCGCGATCATATTGTTAGACATCAATCTGTTAATGATTTACCAATAGGACGGAATATTCATGAAATACTTCGTATTATTGATGCTTTACAATTTCATGAAAAAAATGGAGAAGTTTGTCCTGCAAATTGGACGTCTGGAAAAAAAGGAATTATTGCATCTCCAGAAGGAATTAGAAATTATTTAACACAAAAATACAAAAATCATATTAAAAAATAATTGATATGTTACAATTTAATTTCCATAAAATATTTTTTTATATGTAGAAAACTTGGAAACAAAAATCAGAAAAAAAATTTTATACATTTCTGATTTTTGTTTTTTAAAAAAAATATTTTTTTTAAAAAAAATAAAATATAAATTAAACTATAAAAAATAAAAAACCAATATATTAAAAAAATATAAATGATATTATTTTTTATAAAAAATTATAAGATAGAGATTAAAAATTAATGGAAGATCTTTCTAAAAATATTACACCTGTCAATATTGAAAAAGAATTAAAAAATTCATATTTAGATTATGCAATGTCTGTAATTATTGGAAGAGCATTACCAGATGTTCGCGATGGATTAAAACCAGTACATCGACGTATATTATTTGCGATGAGTGTATTAAAAAATGAATGGAATAAACCACATAAAAAATCTGCAAGAATCGTAGGAGATGTTATTGGAAAATATCATCCACATGGCGATACAGCAGTATATGATGCAATTGTAAGAATGGCCCAACCTTTTTCATTACGTTATACATTAATCGATGGACAAGGAAATTTTGGTTCAATTGATGGTGATTCAGCAGCAGCAATGAGATACACAGAAGTTCGAATGTCAAAAATTGCACATGAAATGTTATGTGATTTAGAAAAAAATACTATTAATTTTTTACCTAATTATGATGGAACAGAAAAAATTCCAGAAATTTTACCAACAAAAATTCCTAATTTACTTATTAATGGATCTTCTGGAATTGCTGTTGGAATGGCAACTAATATTCCTCCACATAATTTAAGTGAAGTGATTAATGGGTGTTTAGCATATATACATAACAATGAAATTTCTTTAAAAGAATTAATGAAATTGATACCTGGTCCAGATTTTCCAACTGCTGGAATTATTAATGGAAAATCAGGAATTGAAGAAGCATATCGAACAGGACGTGGTAAAATTTTAATACGTTCAAAAAGTTCTTTAGAAACAAATATTAAAACAAAAAAAAAATCTATTGTTATTCATGAAATTCCATATCAAGTAAATAAAACTCGATTAATAGAAAAAATTTCTGAGCTTATTAAAGAAAAAAAAATTGAAGGTATTTCTACTATTCGAGATGAATCTGATAAAGATGGAATGAGAATTGTTATAGAATTAAAAAAAGAAACAATTTCAGAGTTAATTTTAAATCAATTATATTCTTTAACATCTTTACAAACATCGTTTGGATTCAACATGGTTGCTTTATGTGCAGGACAACCACGGGTAATGAATTTAAAGAATATTTTGCATGAATTTGTTATGCACCGACAACAAATTATTTCTAGACGCTCACAATATGAATTAAATAAATATAAAAAAAGATTACATATTTTAAAAGGATTTACTATAGCATTAAACAACATTAATATTATTCTAGAAATTATTAAAAAATCAAATACGATACATATTGCAAAAAAAACGTTAATGGAAACCCCATGGAAAATAATAAAAAAAAAATATAATAACAAAACTACTTTAAACGAAAATATACAAAAAAAATATTTTTTAAGTCAAAGACAAACTCATGCAATATTAGACATTAAATTACATAAATTAACTACTTTAGAAAATAACAAAATTCAAAAAGAATATTTAACTTTAAAAAAAGAAAAAAAAAAATTAATAGAAATTTTATCTACACCTAAAAAACTAATTTCTGTACTTGAAGATGAATTGTTAATTTTGAAGAAACAATTTTCTGATTCAAGAAAAACAAAAATTTTAAATCAAGAAACAGAAATTTTAATAGAAGATTTAATCCCTAAAGAAAATGTTGTAGTAACTTTATCTCATTCTGGATATGTTAAATATCAACCTATTACTGAATATAATGCACAAAAAAGAGGAGGAAAAGGAAAATCAGCTGCAAAAACGAAAGCAGAAGATTATATCCAAAGTTTATTAGTAACTCATACACATGATACAATTTTATGCTTTTCTAGTCGTGGTATTGTATATTGGATGAAAGTGTACCAACTTCCAGAAACTAGTCGTCATGCTCGTGGGAGACCTATTGTAAATTTATTACCTTTAAACAAAACTGAACGAATTACTACAATTTTACCTTTAACTAAATATACTGCTTCTTTTAATATTTTTATGGCAACTTCACATGGTTATGTAAAAAAAACTTCTTTAAATCAATTTAAAAAACCTCGTAATTCAGGAATTATTGCAATCAAATTACGTGAAAACGATGAATTAATTGGAGTTTCTTTAACCAATGGTTTTAATCAAGTAATGTTATTTACTTCAAAAGGAAAAGCAGTACATTTCCAAGAAAAAACTGTTCGTAAAATGGGAAGAACTGCTTCGGGAATAAAAGGAATGAAAATCGAAAAAAATGATAAAGTAGTTTCTCTTTTAATTCCAAAAAAAAATGAAAATATTTTAATAGTAACAGAAAATGGTTTTGGCAAACAAACATCTTCAAAAGAATTTCCAATTAAATCACGAGCAACAAAAGGAATTATTTCTATTAAAGTAACTCCTAGAAATGGTGTCGTAATCGGAGCTATACAAATACAAAAAAATGATCAAATTATGATAATTACAAATGCCGGTACATTAGTACGTACACGAGTTTCTGAAGTGACTATTTTAAAACGTAATACGCAAGGAGTAATATTAATACGAACAAATAAAAAAGAAAAAGTAGTGGCTTTACAAAAAGTTCGCAATACTAATTTATAATAAAAATATAATAATTTGCATAATATATGCCTCTTATTATTTTTCTGACTATTACTATTACTATTGTAAAAATATTATATACAAAAAAATAAATTTATACTTAAAATTTATTATATTTACATTTTGAAAAATATAAAAAACATTATATCTATTAGAACGTAAAAAAATAAAAAAGAGGCATATATAATTTTTTAAAATTATATTTTTCTTTTAAATCGATATAAAAAAGTTTTTTAAAAATTTTAAAAATTTATTCAGAAGAAACTTGTATTGCAGTTAAAATTGCGGTATATACAATATCTGTTACAGATGCACCTCGAGATAAATCATTAACTGGTTTTAAAAGACCTTGTAAAATTGGTCCAATAGAAATAATACCAGAAGAACGTTGGACAGCTTTATAAGTAATATTACCAGAATTTAAATCTGGAAAAATTAAAATATTTGATTTGCCTTTCAAAGGAGAATTTGGACTTTTTAATTTAGAGACTGTCGTGCTAATAGCTGCATCATATTGTAAAGGGCCATCAATTATTATATTTTTTTTTGTTTTTTTAACTAAATTAATTGCTTGAATAATTTTTTGAGTCATTTCGTTTTTTATTAAAATACCTGTGTTATATGAAAGCATAGCAATTCGTGGTTTTATCAATACTTGAGAAGCAGTATCCGCAGTTTGTAATGCTATTTTTGATAACTGTACATAATTAGGGCTAATATTTAATGCACAATCAGCATATAATAAAATTTTTTTTGGTAATAACATAAAAAACATAGAAGACACAAATGATTTTTTAACTGTTGCTTGAATTAATTGCAATGTAGGACGAATAACATCAGAAGTCATATGCTCAATCCCTGCTACCATTCCATCAACTTTTCCAGATTCTAAAATCATAATAGATAAAATAATTGAATTATTTAATAAAAGTTCTTTTGCTAATTCTATATTCATTCCTTTCTTAGATCTTAAAAACATTAAACGATTTAAATATTTAAGATATATTTTTTTAGGATTAATAATTTTAATATTTTTTTTCAAAGGAATTTTCCAAACCTTTGATAACAAAAAAATTCGTTTTTTATTACCTAAAAGTACACAATTAATTAAATTTTCAGTCATACAAATAGAGACTGCTTGTAAAATTTTTTTATTATAACTTTCAGGAAAAATAATAGTTCTTAACTTTTCTTTAGCTTTTTTTTTTAATAATTTTTTAAAATTTTTTACAATATTTTCACACATAATTAAACCATTTTAGTAATAAAAAAAATTAAATATTTTTAAAAAAATGTATTAAATAAAAATTTTATAACAAAAAATTTTATTTTTGTTCACAATTTTTTAATATTTTAAACGTTTCAGAAGCAATCATTTTTTCTTCATCAGCTGCTATAACAAAAATTGGAATACTTTTTTCTTGATGAATAGATGAATTTTTTTGAAAATTATTATTTATATTTTTTATTTTATCTAATTTAAAACCAAGAAATTGAATTTTTTTAATAATCTTTTTACGAATTAATCCAGAATTTTCTCCAATACCACCTGTAAAAATTAATGCATCTATTTTTCCATTTAAAGGAACAAAATAACTTGCGATATATTTAGATAAACGATAACAAAAAATTTTAATCGAAATTTCAGTTTGAATATTGTCTTTATATTGTTTTTCTAAAATTCTAAAATCACTATTTATTTCGCTTAATCCTAATAATCCTGATTTTTTCATCAAAATTTTTTTAATTTTTTTAATAGGAATTTTTAAAATTTCATATAAATAAAAAATAATAGAAGGATCTAAATCACCACATCGAGTTCCCATAACTAATCCTTCTAATGGTGTTAATCCCATAGAAGTATCTGCTGATTTTCCTTTTACAATTGCCGTAATAGAAGCACCATTTCCTAAATGACAAATAATTAAATTTGTAGAATAAATATTTTTATTTAATAAAACAGCACTTTTTTGTGTAATGTACAAATAATTAATCCCATGAGCTCCATAACGGCGTATTTTATGTTTTTTATAAAAAAAATAAGGAATAGCATATAAAAAAGCAATTTTAGGTATAGTAGAATGAAAAGTAGTATCAAAAATAGCAACATTTTTATCAGATAAATGAGGTAAATATTTTAAAGAATTTTTTATTCCTAATAAATTATTAGGATTATGTAAAGGAGCATAAATGCTAGATTTTTTAATTTTTATTAAAATTTCTTTTGTAATTAAAGAAGTTTTTTTTATTTCTTCGCCTCCATGAACTACTCGATGACCAACTCCTATGATATTATTATAATATTTTTTAAATTGATTTTTCAATAAATTAAAAATAAATTTTAATCCAATTTTATAAGTAATTTTTTTTTTAAAATAAAAAATTTCTTTTGAAAAGTTTAAATGAGTCCACATTGCACAAACTTTTGAAGTTTTTAAATAATCTATAACTCCTTTCAAAAAAATTTTTTTTTTAAAATTAATAATTGAAAATTTTATAGTAGAACTACCACAATTTAAAACTAAAATTACTTTTTTTTCCATTTGTTAATCCTTTTAAAAAATAAAAAAAATCTTTTTTATTAAAAAATAAATACCATTTTTAAAAAATTTTAATATTAAAAATAATAAATTATCTATATTTTTTTTTAAAAAAAATGTTATAAAAAATAATATATTATATTAATATTTTTAAAAAAATTAATGAAAAATAATTAATTTTCTTTCAATAGTTCGTATTTGCGCTTTAATAATTTCACTAATAGGATCTTCTGGACAATTTTCTACAAAATATAATAAATCTTTTACAGCTACATGATAACAATCTAATTGAGAAAATATTAAACCGCGATCGCGAATTTCATATGGATCTTTTGGATATAATTTTAATAAAATTTCACTAACTTTTAAAGATAATTCTATTTTACGTTCATCTATTAAAGCAATTTTTAAAATATTTAATATTTTTTGAATAACTTGAGTAGATTTTGAAATTTTTAAATCTTTTAAACATAATTTACAAGTAGGGCTAATATTCCCTTTTAACCATAATTCTAAAATGTGAGTATTTATGAATTCTCCATTTACTGGATTTAAAAAAAAAATTTCATTTTCTATATTTATAAATTTTAAAATTAATTGAGTAGGAAATAAAACAGGAAAAACAGGTAATTTAAAATATGAAAAAAAATGTAATAAAATTATTCCTAAAGTAAAAGAAGTACCATATTTAAATTTAAATACAGCATCTAACCAAATAATTTCTGAAACTTTATGTTTTTTATCAATTTCTTTAAAATTCCAAATAGTATAAAAATATTTTAAAATTTTTTGAATCTTTTTTATTTCAGTATCTTCATGACATAATACTTTTTCTAAACTATAAATGTTTTTTATTATTTCCTTTTTAATAAAATTTTTCAAAAAATTTTTTTTAATTTCTGACATTATTTCAATCATAATATCAAAAATTGAAGTATTTAAAAAATCAATTTTTGTTAAATCTATCATATATTTCCTAAGTATTAATTCTTTAAAAAAATTATTAAAATTTAATAATCAAATAAATTTTTTCAAATAAAAAATTATTAAAAAATTTATTTAAAAAATAAAAAAAATTAATTATTTAAAATATTTTATATTTTTTAATATTTTAAATAATAAAATTATTATAAAAATTTTTATATATAAAAATTTTACTTATTAAAATTTAAAAAAGTTATTTTTAAATTACTTTTAAATTCAAAATTAATACACATATTTTCCACATGTTACTCTATAATATCCATTATAATCTCGATATGATTTGATAGAAAAAAAATTATATTTTTTAAAAAAGTATTGTATAATTTTAGTTTGTTTATAATCATGTTCCAAAAAAAGCCATCCATTATTATATAAAAATTTAGGAGATTGTTTTATAATATATTTAATATGTTCTAAACCTGAATTTCCTGAGACTAATGAAAAATAAGGTTCATATAAT
Organism: Buchnera aphidicola (Tuberolachnus salignus); assembly: GCF_900016785.1. NCBI lineage: Bacteria > Pseudomonadati > Pseudomonadota > Gammaproteobacteria > Enterobacterales > Erwiniaceae > Buchnera > Buchnera aphidicola. The sequence continues at coordinate 132,828 of NZ_LN890285.1, read as the reverse complement.
AAATTAGAATATAATTTTTTAAAATCTAAAAATGACAAATAAGGAGGATTACTTACTATAATATGAAATTTTTTTTTATGCAACTCAGAAAACCAATTGCTATATAAAAAAAATATATTCAATAATTTTAAAGATAAAGCATTTTTTTTAGCAACCATCAGAGAAAAAAAATTATTGTCAATACCTATAACATAACATTTTGGACATTCATAAGATAATGCTATTGCAATCGCACCACTTCCTGTACCTAAATCCAAAATTTTTAAAGAAAAATTATTAATTTTTTTTAAAACTTGTTCTATTATTATTTCTGTATCAACTCTAGGAATTAAAACAAAAGAATTCACATATAATTTTAATGACCAAAATTCTTTTTGATGAATTAAATATGCAATAGGTTCCCCATTAATTCGTCGTTTTAATAATGATTCTAAAATTTCTATTTCTTGTTTTGTTAATTTTTTTTTTCTTCTACCATCATTAATTGTATAGAAGTATATTTCAAAACATATTGTAATAAAAGATAAACATCTAACTGAGGACTAAGACTGTTAAATAATCTATTTGTTGCAGATAAAAACCAATCAAAAATTATCATAATAATATCCAAAAATTATATATTTAACAAAAGATCTGTTTGATATTCTTGTAATATAGGTAGAATTAATAAATCTAAATTACCTAATAAAATTTCATCTAATCTATACAATGTTAAATTAATTCGATGATCTGTTACACGATTTTTAGGAAAGTTATAAGTACGATTACGATCAGTACGAGTACCAGTTCCTAATAAATTTTTTCTCATTAAAGAACTTTTTAAACGTTGTTTTTGTAATTGAAGAGTATGAATTTTAGATAAAAGAACTGATAAAGCTTTATCTTTATTTTTGTGTTGTGATCGTTCATCTTGACATTCTACCACGCATCCAGTAGGTATATGTGTAATTCGAACGGCTGAATCTGTAGTATTAACATGCTGACCACCAGCTCCTGAAGATCTAAAAGTATCTATTTTTAAATCTGAATTTTTTAAAATTATTTTTTTAGATTGTTTAAATTCAGGCATAACAGCAACTGTGCAAGAAGAAGTATGAATTCGACCTTGAGATTCAGTTTGAGGAATTCTTTGAACACGATGACCTCCAGATTCAAATTTTAATTTTCCTGATGCACCCTGACCAATAATTTTTAAAATAATTTCTTTATAACCACCATATTCACCAATATTTTTGCTTACTATCTCTACTTTCCATAAATTTAATTCAGCATACAAAATATACATCTTACATAAATCTCTGGAAAATAATGCTGCTTCATCTCCTCCAGTAGCAGCGCGAATTTCAATATAACAATTATGATTATCTTGAGGATCTATAGGTATTAATAAAGATTTCAATTTATTTAATAAATCATTACTTTTTTTTTTTAAAATAATTAATTCTTTTATTGCTAAATTTTTTAATTCAATATCAGATAATAACAATTCTGTTTGTTTAATATGTATTAAAGATTTTTTCCACAACATAAAAACATTATTTAAAATACTTAAATTAGAATATTCTTTTGAAAATTTTATATATTCTAAACGTGTCAAATTTTTATAATTATTTTGCAATAATTTATCTAATTTTTTATAACGTTTAGATAAATTTTCTAATTTTTGTAATAAAGACTTATTCATAACAATTATATATCCTATTATATATAATCACATTTAAACATTTTAAATTTATTCAAAATAAAAAACTATTTTATTTTTTAAAACTAAATTAAATGACTATATAATATTTTGTAAAAGAAAATATTTGAACATTTTATATTTTTTGAAACATGATAATAATCTTTTAAATATGCTACAATTTTCTATAATATAGAATATTATTAAATTTAAAAGAATACAATATTATTTTACCATAATAATTAAAATATAATATTTAAAATAATTTATATTAAAAAATATTTTATAAAAAATTTTTATTTTAAAAATTTTATTATTTAAAAATCTAAAATATGTTTTTTATATTTTCTCAATTAAATACATGGTTCTAATATGTCAGAAATAAAATTATTTACAGGAAATTCTATTCCAAAATTAGCAAAAAAAATTGCACAATGTTTAAACTTACAATTAGGAAAATCTAAAGTTAGTAAATTTAGTGATGGTGAAATTAGTGTACAAATTAATGAAAATATTCGAGGATATGATATTTTCTTAATACAATCAACTTGTGTTCCTGCTAATGATAATTTAATGGAATTAATAATTATGGCAGATGCTTTAAAAAGAGCATCAGCCAGAAAAATAACAGCTGTTATACCTTACTTTGGATATGCGCGACAAGATCGTCGAATACATTCTTCTCGTGTTCCTATTACAGCTAAAGTAATCGCAAATATTTTATCACATGTAGGTATTAATCATATTTTAACTATTGATTTACATGCGGAACATATTCAAGGTTTTTTTGACATTCCAATTGATAACATGTTTGGTAGTTTAATTTTATTACAAGATATTCTAAAAACAAAATTATCTAAACCAATGATTATTTCTCCAGATATTGGTGGAATTATAAGAGCTCGTGAAATATCTAAATTATTAAAAAATTCAGATATAGCAATTATAGATAAAAGAAGACCTCAAATTAATGTTTCACAAGTTATGAATATTATTGGAGATGTAAAAAATAGAAATTGTATTTTAATTGATGATATGATTGACACCAGTTCTACATTATGTCAAGCAGCTGAAGCTTTAAAAAAAAAAGGAGCAAAAAAAATTTTAGCTTATGCAACTCATCCTGTATTTTCTGGAAATGCTGTAAAAAATTTAAAAACATCAAAAATCAATGAAATAATCGTATGTAATACAATTCCATTATCATCAGAAATAAAAAAATTAAAAAATTTACGTGTTTTAACAGTAGCACCAATTTTAGCGGAAGCTATCAGAAGAATTAATAAAGAAAAATCAATTTCAGAAATGTTTAAAAATTCTTTTTAAAAAAAAATTAATAATTTCATCTCTCAAAAAAATATTTGAGAGATTTTTAAAATTTGAATTATTATGTTTTTTAAAAAATGTTAAAACTTTAAAATATTTGGAAAAAATCCATAAAATACTAATGTACTAATCAAAAAAATTATCATAATAATATAAATTTTTGAAATTTTGAATGTTTTTTGAAAAAATAATGCATTAAATTTTTCAGGAAATAAATATATATTTTGTAAAAACGGAAAATAGCAAAAAATACTAAAAAAACTACTATATACTAAAGAAAATAATAAAAACCATAATTTTTTTTTAATTGCAAATCTTAATAAATAAAATTTTCCCCAAAAATTTAAAGTTAATGGAAAACCAGAAAATACAAATAATAAAATTGTTATAATAATTCCAAACACTGGATGATACCAAAATAATCCTTTCAAAGAATGATACTGTATATTTTGTTTTTTTTTATCTTGTTGATATTCTAAAATACTTAAAATACTAAAAAAACAAATAGTGCTTAATATGTAACTTATTATACTATATATAAATTCTGGAAAAATTTTATTTAAAAAAGAATTATTTAAAAGAAGCATTAATATTAAACCTGTATGAGAAATCGAAGCATAACTCAAAACAATTTTAATATTTTTTTGAAAAAACGCTAAAAAATTTCCAAAAAATATTGAAAGTATTATAAAAAAAAATAAAATTTGATAAGTAATAATATAATTTTTTAAATAATAAATTTTTGAAAGAAAATGAGTTAAAAAAAGAATTAAAGAAATTTTTGTTGCTGTTGTAAAATATATTAAGACTGGAGAAAAAGTAAATTTATATATATCACGTAAAAAAAAATGAAATGGAAATAAAGACAATTTAAAAAAAATAGGAATTAAAATAAACAAAACACTGATATTAATTAATACTTTAGTAACTGAATTGTTACATAATATAAAATAAGAAAAAATATTAGAAAAATTTAAACTTCCATATATTAAATATAAAAACGCAAATCCTAATAACATAAAAGAAGTTGTTAATATAGAAACAAAAAAATATTTTATAGAAATAATTAATGTATATTTTGTATTTGAACAATTTATCAAACCTATTATTGGTAAAAATAATAATTCCATACCCATTAAAAATAAAATAATATGTGTTGATAAACTAACTATAATACCTCCAATAATTGATATTAATAAAAATAAATAAAAAATTTCTTTTTGAACATAATTAAAATTGAGAAAATATTTTATAAAAATACAAGTAAAAAATCCTGAAATATATAATAATCCTAAAAAAATACGAGTATAATTATCATAAATAATAAATTTTGATAAACTAAAAAAAATTTTATAATTAGGAAAAAATAAAAAAATAACACAAAAAATTAAACTTAATAAAACTGTATAATAACTAATAAAAAAATTTTTATATAATGACATATTTAACATAATAATAATGATAGAAAATATTAAAATTGCAATCGAAAAAATAGGTATAAAAGTTTTAAAAATATCTAATATCATTTATTGAAACCTTATTAAATAAGAAAAAATAAATTTTTTTGAGAGATAAAAGTAAACCAAGATGTAGAAAAATTAAAAACTATTTGAGGAAAAATACCAATTAAAAAAATTAAAAAAATTATCCAATATAACAAAATATATGAAAAAAATACGTTTTTTTGAATAAATGAAACTTTATTTTCAGGTCCATAATACATTGAAACAATTATTTTTAATATAAAACCTACTAAAAATAATAAATTAAAAACTACAATACTAACTAATATTGGGGAGATTAAAAAAGATCCTAACAATATTAAAATTTCTCCACTAAAATTTCCTGTTCCAGGTATTCCGATATTAATCAATAAAAAAAATAAAAAAAAGGATGATAAAGAAGTAAAATTTTGAGAAAGTTTTATATAAGAAAAAATATTATAAGTATTGAAGTTTTCTTTTAAATTTTTTATTATAATAAATAATGCAGATGTTATTAAAGTACAAGATACAAAATATAAAAACATTCCTTGATAAGAAAATTGATTTATATTATTTAATGCTAAAAAAATTATTCCAATATGTATCATTGACAAAGAAGTAATAATTTTTTTAATATTATTCTGTGTATAAACTAAAAAAATATTATAAAAAATAGTTAAAAAACTTAAAAAATTTCCAATTTTAAAAAAAATTGATAACACATTTGGAAAAAAGCATAAATTAAAACGTAAAAAACCGTATAAAGAAGTTTTTAATAAAAAACCTAAAATATCAATTGAACCTGAAGCAGGAGTACAAAGATGAATATTAGAATACCAATCTTGAAATGGGAAGATCGGCATTTTAATAATAAAAGCAAGAAAAAAACCTAACATTAAAAAAAATTCTTTATTAAAAGGCAAAATTACTTTTTGTAATATTAAATAATCAAAAGTCAATAATCCTGTTAAATTATAATATTCTTGAACTAAATATAAAATTGAAATTAATAAAAACATTCCAGATATTTGAGAATAAACAAAAAATTTTTTTATTGTTTGAGAAACAAATTGAATATTTAATTCTTCATTATGCCAATACAAAATTAAAAAATATAACGGAAAAATTGTTAATTCCCAAAACAAAAAAAATAAAAATAAATCTTCAGATAAAAACACTCCAAAAAAACCTAATATTGTTAATAAAAAATAAAAATAAAATAATCCAGAATTTTTATAATTTATATTCCAATCACACATAACTGCAATACAACTTATTAAAGACGTTAAAATAATCATTAATAATGATAAACTGTCTAACCTTAAATGAAACGAAATTCCAAATTCTGGCAACCAAATCTTTTGAAAATCTAATAAAAACAAACTATTATTAGATAAATTATTCAATAAAAAAAATTTTTTATAAAAAATATAAATAGATACTATTAAACAACCTACAGAAGTTAACAAAGTAATAAAAAAAGGTAATATAGTTTTTTTATTAAAAAATAATAAACATATAATAGAACTAAAAAAAGGTACTACAATAAAAAACAATAATAACATTATTATGTTACTCCGAAATATTTTAAAAAATTAAAAAATTATATTTTTTTAAAAAATTTTTTTTAAAACTTAAAAATTTAAAAAAAATATATACACATTAATAAAATAATTATATTTATTATAATAATTATGCTGAAATACCAAGAAAATTTTTTTTTATTTTCTAATAATTTCCAATTACTCAAAAATTTTATTAAAATCGAAAAAATATCAAAAAAATTTTCTAAATAATTTTTTTTAAAAAATTGTATATAATTAAAAAAAAATAAACAAAATAATTTTTTATATAATTTGTTAAAATACCAATCTTTTTTAATAACTTTTTGAAAAAATTTTATAAAATTTTTTCTTCGATAAAAAAAACATATATCTTGAAAAAATTTTTTAAACATATATAAAAAAATTCCACCTAACATCGAAATTAAAAATGTAAAAATACTCATTTTCCATGAAATTTCATTAATTATCATAGAAATAGATGAAAAATTATAAAATTTCTGAATCCCAAAATATGTTACAGGTAAACAAGAAATACTTAAAATAATTAACGAAAAATTTTGTAAAATATCATTCTTTTTAATGTATTTTGAATCAAAAACTGAAAAATTAAAAATATAAAAAAATACACGAAATGTATAAATGCTTGTAAAAAAAGTACCTAACATTGCTAAAGACAAAACAAAAAAATGATTAGATTTTAAAAGAGAAACAAAGATTTGTTCTTTACTGTAAAAACTAGAAGTTATAAATGGAAATGATAATAAAGATAAACAACCAACAAAAAAACTAAAAAAAATAATTTTAAAATTTTTATATGAAACATTTATTTTAAAAATATTACGTTCATAATTCAAGTTTTTAATTAAAGAACCAGAAGCTAAGAATAATAATGCTTTAAAAAATGAATGAGATAATAAATGTAAAAAAGCTGCATGAATATTTTTAATTCCTAATGATAAAAATAAATATCCCATTTGACTCATTGTAGAATAAGCCAAAATTTTTTTTAAATCAGATTGAAAAATTGCAGTAAAACTTGAAATTATTAATGTAAATACTCCTATCCAAATCAAAAATTTTAAAATTATAGGAGATAATAAAAAAAAATAATAAGTTTTTATAATTAAATAAATACCTAATGTAACCATAGTAGCAGCATGAAACAATGCTGAAATCGGTGTAGGACCTACCATAGCATCTAACAACCAAATATGAACTGGAATTTGAGCAGATTTTCCGATAGCACCTAATAATAAAAAAAAAGAAATAATATGATTATAAAAATGATTTTTTAATATTAAAGAATTGTAAAAAACAACATTTTTTAATTTTAAAAAATTTAAAGTATGATATCTTTGTATGATTAAAAACATTGCAATTAATAAAAAAGAATCAGTAAATCGAGTTATTAAAAAAGATTTTAATGCTGAATAACCATTTTCAATTTTTTTTTTATAAAAACCAATTAACAAATATGAGCATAATCCTGCACCTTCCCAACTAAAAAACATTAATAACAAATTGTCAGATAAAATTAAAATTTCAATCCACATAATAAACAAATTAATATATGCGAAATAACGAGATATATCATCGTTTTTTTCCATATACCAAATAGAAAAAAAATTAATTAAAAAACCAATAAAAGTAACCATATCAAGTAACAAAATAGATTTTTTATTAATAATAAAATTAAATTTTATATTAAATAAATCACATTTTATCCACGACCATAAAGGAATTATTAATGTTTGCGGATGATAATATAAAAGAAAAGTTGTTTTTATTACACACAAAAAAGATAAAAAAACAAAAAAATTTCCTATAAAATAAATTATTTTTTTAGAAAATAAATTTTTATTAAATAATAATAATAAAAAACTTAAAAAAGGAAAAAATATAGCTAAATTCACAAAAATCATTTATGTTTCTCACTTAATTTATCAAGATTTAATGTTTTATAATATTGAGAGATATTGAAAAGAATAATTAATGCAATGCTAGCTTCCGCTGCAGCAACAGTAATAATTACAATATACATAATTTGTCCATCTAGAGTTCTCCAGTATTCTCCTACTATTACCCAAAAAAAAGCAATAGAATTTATAATAATCTCTAAACTAATTAATATAAAAAATAAATTACGACGAATAATTAAAGAACAAAAACCTAATAAAAACAATGTTAAAGATACCCAAAGACTCTTATATAAAGATATCATATATTTTTTTCCTTTTTAATAATTATTATTTTTTTTATATAAATTAATAAAAAAATACACTAAAATAATCGCAGTAAATAAAATTAAAGATGCTAATTCTACAATAAATACGTGATCTCGAAATAAAAAAATACCAATATTTTTTAAATTATATTGTTTAAAAATTATATTTTTATTCCAATAAGTAAAGAACATATAACTATATACGCTTATGAAAAATCCAAATAAACACATAAAAATTATATGATACAAAAAATTTTTTTTAGAAAATATTTCTATTTTTTTTTCTTTTTTAATATTAATTAACATAATTATAAACAAAAATAAAACCATGATTGCTCCTGAATAAATAATTACTTCAAGAGCTCCAATGAAATGAGTTCCAAATAAAAAAAAAAATCCTGAAATAGAAAATAAAGATAAAATGAAATATAATAAAGCATATATTGAATTAATTGTAAAAATTGATAAAAAAGTAAAAAAAATAGCTAAAAAACTTAATAAGTAAAATAAATAATTCATAAAAATTCCTTAATCTATCATTATGGTAATAAAGATTTAATATCTATTTTATTTTTTCTATGCAATTTTTTTCCCATTGAAACATTTTTTAATGTAACTCCAGAAAAAACGTAATAATCATATTTTTTCTTTTTCCCAGTACCTGAAATTAATAAATTATTTTTTTCATATATTAAATTTTTTCGTTTAAAATCGCCTAATTCCACATCTGGTATTAATTGAATCGCTGCAGTAGGACATGCTTCTTCACATAATCCACAAAAAATACATCTAGAAAAATTAATTCTAAAAAATTTTGAAAACCATCGACCATTTTTCTGTTCTGTTTTTTCTAATGCTATACAACCTACTGGACAAACAGCAGCACATAAACCACATGCAACACAACGTTCTTCACCGTTTGGTGTACATGTTAAAATAATTCTTCCTCGATATCGAGATGACAATCTTAAATTTTCTTCAGGATATAATCTAGTTTCTGATTTTTCAAAAATATTTAAAAAAATTAATAACAAACTTCGAATTTGACTGAATATTTTTAAAAAAAAATGTTTAAAGTACATAAATATTCCAAATTATTTATTAAAATATAATAAAAAGAAAGCAGTAAAAAGTAAATTTAATAATGTCAAAGGTAAAATGTAAATCCAACTAAATAACATTACATCGTTATATTTCGGACGAGGTAAAGATGCACGACATAAAATAAAAAATAATAAACATAAAAATATTTTTATTAAAAACCATATATATCCAGGAAAATATGGACCCATCCATCCACCAAAAAATAAACTAACTATCATAGCTGAACCGGTAATCATAGAAATATATTCACCAATAAAAAACATACCAAATTTCATTCCAGAATATTCAATATGATATCCGTCAGCTAGTTCTTGTTCTGATTCAGGTTGATCAAAAGGATGACGATGACAAATTGCAAGAACAGCAATAAAAAAAGTTATAAATCCAAAAAATTGAGGAACAACGTTCCAAATTGTTTTTTGACTTTCTATAATTTTTAAAATATTAAAAGATTTTGCACGAGCTACCACACCCATAATTGACAACCCTAAAAAAACTTCATAACTTAACGTTTGGGCTGCAGATCTAATAGCACCTAACAATGAATATTTATTTTGACTAGACCATCCAGCTAATAAAACTCCATATACAGAAATTGAAGACATCATTAAAAAAAATAAAATTCCAATATTTAAATTTATTATAAAAAAATTTTTTGTAAATGGAATTGTAAATAAAACAAATAATAATGATAAAAATGAAATAATAGGTGAAATAACAAAAATACATTTATCACTAAAAGGAGGTATCCAATCTTCTTTAAACAAAATTTTTATACCATCCGCAAGAATTTGTAACCATCCATTCCAACCTACACGATTTGGACCACAACGATTTTGAAAATATGCTAAATATTTTCTTTCAATAATACTTAAAAAAGCTGCACTTAAAATAATAATCATAATAATAATACTTATTAAAAAAAAATTAGCAAAAATTTTTAACAAACAACTAAAACACTTCATGTTTTTATAACCTTTTTTAAATTAAAAATTTTTTTTCCGATTAAAGAAAAAGAAAGATTAAAGATTCCGATTGGTAAACCTATAGTTCCTAAACTTGTTTTTTTAGAAAATAAAACAGGAAATTTAAATTTTTTTAAGTCAATCGTAAATTTTAATAAATCATAATTCTTTAATTGTAACGATTTTCCGTCTATAATATTTAAAATGATATAACTTTCTTTAATTATTTTTTTAATTTCTTTTGAATTTTGACTTATTTCTTCACTACCTAATAATTTATAATATGGAAAAATTACAAACTCTTTTACATTTTTTTTAAAAGTCAATAGTTTTGGAATGATAGTAAATAAAGAAAAATTATATTTTTTTCTTTTAGATAACAAAAGTAATCCATTTTGATATTTTTTTTCTTTTTTTTGATAATAAGAAGGCGTTTTATATAAAGATTGTATTGAATTCCAACCTGCAGACCATGTAAAAGGAATATGAGAAAAATTTTCTTTTTTCGAAGAAGATCCTTCTAAAGAAAAAGTAAATGTTGAATCTAAATCATTAGAATATAAAGGTTCATGAACAGTTATATTAGAAGAAAAAGACGTTCTACCACTAAAACGATTCGTTGATCGCAAAATTTTTTGATTTAAAATATGTGTTTGAGAATGAAAAATTGTATTATTATCGTTTTTATAATAAAAAATTTTTTTTATACAATTTAAAAAAATTTCATCTAAAGTATATGAATTAATAACCTTAAAATTAGTTTCTTCATTATAGAGTGCATGCAACCAACGCCAACTTTCTAATACAACACATGTTTTTGTGTAAAAGTTAGAATCTATAACTTTAAAAAATCTTTGAGCTCTAGCTTCATAATTTACAAATGTCCCAGTACTTTCAGAAATCTTTGAACATGGTAAAAAAATAGTAGATTTTAAAACTGTATTAGAATTTTTGTGATCTATAACAATAATATTTTTAATATTATTTGTTAATTGTAAAAAATCTTTATTTTTTAAAAAAAGAGAAATATCATTTTCTAAAATAATTAAAATTTTTATTTTTTCTTTGATAATACGTGTTAAAAGAAATTTAAAAGAAAAACCATTTAATAATGAAACACCGACACTATTTACAAAAGAAGGAAATAAAATTAATCCTATTTCAGGACTACATATTTTTAAAAAAGCAGCCAAATTATGTGCTATTTTTAATAAAGATAAATTTATATTACTCGCTCCTGAAATAATTAACGGTTTTTTAGAATTTAATAAAGATTGAGCGATATGTATTATTATTTTTGAAAAATGTTTTTCATCAATAGTTTGTTTAAAATATAATTTTTGTAAACATTCTAAAATTAAAATACCAAATTTTATTTGTTGTTCTACAGGTGCATAATAAGTATATTCGCTAATGTCATCTAATTTTGTTATATCTGTACTAGTAATAAATAAAGAATTTTTTTTATTTTGAAAAATAGTTTTTATAGCTTCAGAATTCCATAATTCAATATTTTCTATTTTTTTTTTTTTCAAAAAAATATTTTTTATAGCTTGTCTTACCGCTAATGCTGCACGAGATGCTGTTTGAGTTAAATCTTCTCCTAAAATTAAAATTACATCATATGTTTCAATTTCTGTTATTGTAGGAATATAAATATTACTATTTTTTAAAATTTTTATTATAAAAGACATGCATTTATTTAATTTTTTATCCATTCCTGAAAAAAAATTTTTTTTTCCGACTAATGTACGTAATGCAAAATTACTTTCTAAACTAGCTCTTGAAGACCCAATTCCAAAAATTTTTTCTTTATATTTTTTTTTTAAATTAATAATTAATTTAATCGCTTCTATATTAGAAATTTTTTTTTTATTTTTCTTGAAATTAAGAAGAGGAGTAAAAGAAATTTTTTTATTATTCAAATAACCATATCCAAATCGACCTAAATCACATAAAAAATGTTTATTAATATCAAAATTGAAACGATTATCTACAACACAAACTTTTCCGTAACGTTCACCTATACTAATGTTACAACCAATACTACAATGTGGACAAATACTAGGTGTATATTTAATATCCCATTTACGAGCATAAATATTATGTTCTTTTTTTTCCGTAAATACTCCAGTAGGACAAATATCAACTAAATTTCCTGAATATTCACTTTCTAAAAATCCATCTTTAAATCTACCAAAATAAATTTTATTACTACTTCCATATACTCCAAAATCTTTTCCTCCAGCATAATCTTTATAATATCTAACACAACGATAACATGTAATACAACGATTCATTTCATGTTGTATAAAAGGTCCTAAAAATTGATTTTTAAAAATACGTTTTTTAAATTGATAACGTCTCCTATGATGTTGATTTAATACAGTCATATCTTGCAAATGACATTTACCACCTTCTGAACATACTGGGCAATCATGAGGATGTTCTAACATCATAAATTCAATAATACTTTTTCGAAATTTCAAAACTTCTGAATCTAAAACAGAAATTTTCATGTTTGGAAGTACAGATGTCATACAAGACATTACAATAGTACCAATACGATCAGTTTCATCTTTATAAATTTTAACAGCACATTGCCGACAAGACCCGATACTTCCTAAACTAGGATGCCAACAAAAATAAGGAATATTCAATCCAAGAGATAAAAAAATTTCTAACAAATTTCCAAAACGTGATGTAATAAATTTTTTTTTATCTATATAAATAGTTAACATTAAATCTTTTTTCTCCAAAATTTTTTTATTTGAAATTTTATACAAATTTTTAAAAATTATTTTTTAAAAATTTTTTATATTTTATACTAAATCAAAAAGTTTTCTTAAAAAAATTAAGAATCTATTAAAATATTTTGAAACGAATTAGGCGATAAAAAAATTCCTTTTTCAAATTCTGAACGAAAATATTTAATTGCACTTTTTAATGGAGATATTGCTCCTGGTGCATGAGCACAAAAAGTTTTTCCAGGTCCTAAATTCTCACAAATTTCTTCTAACAATTCTATATCTCCTTTATTTCCTTGTTTTTTTTCTAATTTTTTTAAAATCTTAACAGTCCATGGTAATCCTTCACGACAAGGAGTACAAAAACCACAAGATTCACGAGAAAAAAAAATTTCTAAATTTAATACTAATGACACAATATTTATAGAGTTATCTATTGCCATAGCTAATCCTGTTCCTAATCTACTACCTATTTTTTGTAAACTTACAAAGTCCATTTTCACATCCAAATGTTTTTCAGTTAGTAAACTTGTTCCAGCTCCACCTGGTTGCCATGCTTTTAAAAAAAAACCAGATCTAATTCCTCCAGCATAATCTTCTAATACTTCTCTAGCTGAAATTCCTAATGGTAATTCCCATAAACCTGCATTTTTTACTAATCCTGAAAAACCTATTATTTTAGTACCTGTATCAACACTATTTGATAAATTATGATACCAAGAAATTCCATTCATAATAATAGAAGGAATATTAGATAAAGTTTCTACATTATTAATACAAGTAGGTTTACCCCATAATCCTGAGAAAGCGGGAAATGGTGGTTTAAATCTTGGATTAGCTCGTTTTCCTTCTAAAGAATTAATTAATGCAGTCTCCTCTCCACAAATATATCTTCCTGCTCCAGTATGTAAAAAAATATTAAAATTAAAATTTTTTTTTAATATATTTGTACCTAAATATCCATAATATTTTGCCTCTTTTAATGCTTTTTTTAAATTTTTTTCCGCAACGTAATATTCACCACGTAAAAAAATATATCCACAAGAGGCTTTTAAAGCATATGCTGCAATTAACATACCTTCAATTAGCTGATGAGGTAAATTTTCTAATAAAAACCTATCTTTATAAGTACCCGGTTCCATTTCATCTGCATTACATATTAAATAGCGCGTTTTTTTCGTATTATTCATCATTAAATTCCATTTAACACCTGTAGGAAATCCAGCACCTCCTCTACCTTTTAATTTAGAATTTATAATTAAATTAATAATTTCATTAGGCTGAAAATTTTTTAAAGTTTTTAAAATAGCTAAATATCCATTTGTTTTAATATATTCTTTGATCCAAATAGGCGAAATTTTAGAATTTAAACGCCATGTTAAAGGATGCGTTTCATTTGTTAATTTAATTTTTTTCATTTATATACATCCAGAATTTTTAAAATTATTTTTTTTTTAACTTTATAAATTAAATCTTTATTAATCATAATTACAGGCCCTTGATCACATGCACCTAAACAACAAGTTGGTAATAAAGTATATCGAAAATCCTGTGTTGTATGTCCTATTTTTAAATTTAAAATTTGTTCTAATGTTTTTTTAATTTGATTACAACCATTTAAAAAACATACAACACTATCACAATAACGAATTATATTTCTTCCAACTGGTTTTCTAAAAATTTGACTATAAAAAGTAGCAATTCCTTCAATTTCACAACTAGAAATTTCTAAAATATTAGATATTTCTTGAAGTAATGAATCTGATATCCACCCATGACCTTTTTGTACTATTTTTAAAACTTCTATTATAGAAGCTTGAACATATGGGTATTTATTTTTTACGTATTGTATTTTAAAAATTTCTTTTTTACTTAATTCACACATTAAATTTTCCCGTTTATACATAAAACACACTCTAAAATTAACGATCTACGTCTGACATAACAAAATCAATACTTCCTAAATATACTATTAAATCAGAAATAACTGAATTTTTAATAACTGAAGGAATTTGTTGTAAATGAGGAAAACTAGGAGTTCTAATTCTAGTTCTATAACTAGAAATTTCGCCATCACTAATTAAATAATAACTATTAATACCTTTTGAAGCTTCTACCATTTGGAAACTTTCATTTGGTTTTAAAATAATTCCCCAAGACATCGATAAAAAATGAGTTATTAAAGTTTCTATATCTTTAAAAGACTTATTTTTTTCAGGTGGAGTAGTAAGAGGATGATCAGCTTTAAAAGGACCACATGGCATATTTTTTAAACATTGTGTTAAAATTTTCAAACTTTGATAAATCTCTTCTACTTTTAACATCACACGAGTATAAGCATCACTAAGACCTGAACCTATAGGAATTTCAAACTCAAAATTTTGATAACCTGAATAAGGTCTTTTTTTTCTAACATCAAAATCAATTCCAGTAGCTCTTAATCCAGCTCCAGTAACACCCCATCTAATTGCGTCTTGAGATGTATAAGAAGCTATCCCTTGAGATCTAGAGATTAAAATACTATTTTTTAATGCTACATCAATATAAAATTTTAGTCTTTTAGGCATCCATTGTAAAAATTTTTTTAAAACTACATCCCAATTTTTCGGTAAATCTTTAGCTACTCCTCCAATTCGAAACCAAGCAGGATGCATTCGAGCTCCAGTAATTAGTTCAATTAAATCATAAATTTTTTGTCTATCTGTAAATGCTAAAAAAACTGTACTCATACTTCCTGTATCTTGTATAAAGGTAGAAATAAACAATAAATGACTATTAATACGAAATAATTCTGATAACATTATTCGAATTACTTCAACTCTTTTTGGAACTATAATATTAGCTAATTTTTCTACTGCTAATATGTAAGGCATTTCATTTAAACAACCTCCTAAATATTCTATTCTATCAGTATAAGGAATATAATTATGCCATGTTTGTCGTTCTGCGATTTTTTCTGCTCCACGATGATGATAACCAATATCTGGCATACAATCTATAATTTTTTCTCCTTCTAATTGTAATAAAATTCGAAATGCACCATGCGCAGATGGATGATTAGGGCCAAGATTTAAAAACATATATTTAAATCCTGTTTTATCATTTTTTATGCCCCATTCTTTTGGTTTAAAAGATAACATATCTATTGCTGTTTGTTCTTCTTTTAAAGTAAAAAAAAGTTTTTGTTCTTCAGTAGCTCGACAAGGATAATTTTTACGCATTGGAAATCCTTTCCAATTATTTGGCATAATAATACGTCTTAAATTAGGATGACCAATAAAAACTATTCCAAACATCTCCCACGTTTCGCATTCATACCAATTAGCGTTTACAAATAAAGATGTAATAGTAGGCACTTGTAAATTATTTTCAGATAAAGCAATTTTAAACATAATATCACTATTATCTTTTAAAGAAATAATATGATAAAATACAGAAAAATCTGCTTGAGGTAATTTAGAAGAATTTTTTCGTAAACGTTCATCAACTCCATGTAAATCAAATAAAAAATTATATGAATTAAATTTATAGAAATAAAGAAAATTTAAAATTTTTAATAAATCACTTGAAAGAATCCAAAAAACTGGAAAATTTAAAGATGAATTTTGTATTAAAAAACGTGATTTTCCAAAAAATTTAAATAAATCTTGTATGATGGGTTTTTTTAAATATTCTAACATTTTTAATGTATTCTCATTTTTAAAAATTAAAAAATTTATATGTTATTTTAAAAAAAAAAATAAAATAAATTTTAAAAACATAAAAATATTATTTTAAAAACAAAAAAATTTTCTAAAATATTATATATTTTTTTTTTTTGATTTTATTTTAGCTTTATAAATTCCTTGATCTCCAATAATCCAAGATAGTGGTCTTTTTTCTAAAGTAATAGATTTTTGTAATAATAAAAGAGCTTGCATATATGCTTCTGGTCTTGGGGGGCATCCTGGAACATATATGTCAACCGGTAAAAATTTATCTACACCTTGAATTACAGAATATACATCATACATTCCTCCAGAATTAGCACATGCACCCATAGAAATCACCCATTTTGGTTCTAACATTTGATCATATATTCTCTGTATAATAGGTACCATTTTTAAAAAAGGTGTACCCGCAATAACAATAAAATCCGCTTGACGTGGGGAAGAACGTAATACTTCGGAACCAAATCTCGATACATCATGTATTGACGTAAAAGCACTAACCATTTCTACATAACAACAAGATAATCCAAAATTATATGGCCATAATGAATTTTTACGACC
Source organism: Buchnera aphidicola (Tuberolachnus salignus) (assembly GCF_900016785.1). Lineage (NCBI taxonomy): Bacteria > Pseudomonadati > Pseudomonadota > Gammaproteobacteria > Enterobacterales > Erwiniaceae > Buchnera > Buchnera aphidicola. Next base: position 115,461 of record NZ_LN890285.1, on the reverse strand, counting down.
CCAATTAACTAACATATGTAAATATTGAGATAATTTTCCAAAAAAAAAGTTTTTTTCAATCATTTTTTTAAAAGGATCAGAAACATTAATTTCTTTTTTAATACGTTCTTTATTTTTTTCAAATACAGGAGTTAAAGTATATTCCATAATTTTATTATCTCAAAAAAATTTATAACAAAAAAATTTCTATAAAAAAAATTTTATAAAAAATTTATTTAATAATTTTCATTTTCACTAAAAATAACAATGTAATTAATAAAAATAAAATAAAAAAAATCGCTTCTAAAAATCCAAACCATTCACATTCATGTATACTAATTGACCAAGTATATAAATATAATATATCAGTATCAAATATCACAAACAATATTGCGATTACATAATATTGAATAGACATTTGAAATCTAGAATTATATAAAGATGGCATACCACATTCAAAAGGAAAATTTTTATAATGTGAATATGATTTTCCTCCTAAAATAAAACTAATTAATAATATTGAACAACATAATATAATACTAATTATAATAAAATAAAAAAAACAATAATTTTGCATAAAAATTCCTTAATATTTTAATATTACATAAAATCATATAATTATAGAAATTATATTTTTTTAAAATAAAATTTAAAATTAAAAAACTATTATTTTAATTTTAAAAAACATATTTTTGTAAAGACCCCCCTTGATGCTTAACAAAATGACCCCATTACATTAGTATTCTCTTTAAAGAATTATAAATTTTTTAATTTTATAGTTTTAAAATATAATATTATAAAATTTTATTTAATTATAAGGATAACATATTGTGAGTAAAATTATTGGAATTGATTTAGGAACTACAAATTCATGTATTGCTATTATGGATGGTACTACTGCACGAGTTTTAGAAAATTCTGAAGGAGAAAGAACAACACCATCAGTTATTGCATATACTGCAGAAAATGAAATTTTAGTTGGACAACCCGCTAAAAGACAAGCTATTACTAATCCTAAAAACACTTTATTTGCTATTAAACGATTAATTGGAAGAAAATTCCGAGATGAAGAAGTTCAAAGAGATATAAAAATTATGCCTTATGAAATCTCCGAATCTGAAAATGGAGATGCATGGATAAAAATTAAAAATGAAAATATTGCACCTCCCCAAATTTCTGCAGAAGTATTAAAAAAAATGAAAAAAACTGCTGAAGATTATTTAGGAGAAAAAATTTCAGAAGCAGTAATTACTGTTCCAGCATATTTTAATGATGCCCAACGTCAAGCGACTAAAGATGCAGGAAGAATAGCAGGTTTAACTGTAAGAAGAATTATTAATGAACCTACTGCTGCTGCTTTAGCTTATGGTTTAGATAAAGGAAAAGGAAATAGAATTATTGCTGTATATGATTTAGGGGGTGGAACTTTTGATATTTCTATTATAGAAATTGATGATGTTGATAAAGAAAAAACATTTGAAGTTCTAGCTACTAATGGAGATACGCATTTAGGAGGAGAAGATTTTGATAATCGTTTAATAAATTTTTTAGTTCAAGAATTTAAAAAAGAACAAGGAATTGATTTAAGAGATGATTCTTTAGCTATGCAAAGATTAAAAGAAGCATCTGAAAAAGCAAAAATAGAACTTTCTTCTGCTCAACAAACTGATGTTAATTTACCTTATATTACTGCAAATTCACAAGGTCCTAAACATTTAAACATTAAAGTTACTCGATCAAAATTAGAATCTTTAGTTGAAGATTTAGTTATTAGATCTATTAAACCTTTACAAATGGCTTTAAAAGATGCCAAATTAAAAATTTCTGAAATACACGATATTATTTTAGTTGGTGGTCAAACACGGATGCCTTTAGTACAAAAAAAAGTAGAAGAATTTTTTGGAAAAGCTCCTCGTAAAGATGTAAATCCTGATGAAGCTGTTGCAGTAGGTGCAGCTGTACAAGGAGGCGTCTTATCTGGTGATGTAAAAGATGTGTTGTTATTAGATGTTACTCCATTATCTTTAGGTATAGAAACTATGGGTGGAGTTATGACTACTTTAATAGGAAAAAATACAACAATTCCTACTAAACATAGTCAAATTTTTTCAACAGCAGAAGATAATCAATCTGCCGTAACCATTCATGTTTTACAAGGTGAACGAAAAAGATCTTCAGATAATAAATCTTTAGGACAATTTAATTTAGATGGAATACAAGCGGCACCACGAGGTATACCACAAATAGAAGTGACTTTTGATATTGATGCTGATGGTATTCTTCATGTTTCTGCAAAAGATAAAGCTACTAATAAAGAACAAAAAATTACTATTAAAGCATCATCTGGATTAAACGAATCAGAAATTAAAAAAATGATTTCTGAAGCTCAAGAAAATTCCGAAAAAGATTTACAATTTGAAGAATTAATTAAAATTAGAAATCAAGGTGATCAAATTTCACATAGTACTAAAACACAATTACAAAAATATAATACATTACTAAATGTAGAAGATAAAAATGAAATTGAAACTACTTTAAAAAATTTAGATTTATCTTTAAAAGGTGAAGATAAAGAAGAAATTAATAAAAATATTCAAAAAATTTTACAATTAAATTCTAAATTTAATAATTTAGCACAAAATCAAGAAAATAATAATAAACCTGAAAATACAAAAAAATCCGAAGAAACAGCTGTTGATGCGGAATTTGAAGAAGTAAAAGAAAAACCAAAAAAATAATTTATTTTATAAAATTGAATAATGAATAATATTACAATTTACAAAATTATTTAGATTTACTAACGGGTGAAATAGATTTATTCTATTAGACACCCGTTGAGTTTTCAATTTTTAAATAGAAGAATAATATATGAAAAAAGATTATTATCAAATTTTAAATATTTCTAATACTGCTACTGATTTAGAAATCAAACGTGCATATAAAAAATTAGCGATGAAATATCATCCAGATCGTAATCAAGGTAATAAAAATGCCGAAACAAAATTTAAAGAAGTAAAAGAAGCATATGAAATTTTAAGTGATCCTAAAAAAAGAAAATTATATGAACAATATGGACATTCTGCTTTTGAACAAAATTCTTCACATAACAATTTTAATAATAATTTTCGAACTTCTACATCAGATTTCAGTGATATTTTCGGTGATGTGTTTGGAGATATTTTTGGTAATACAAAAAAAAATAAAAAAACTAAAGGTTCTGATCTACAATATGATTTAGAATTAACTTTAGAAGAAGCTGTGAAAGGAACTTATAAAGAAATTAATATTCCTACGTTAACAAAATGTATTGATTGTTATGGAACTGGTTCAAAACGCGGAACAAAACCTGTGATATGTACAAACTGTCATGGAAACGGTCAAATTCATATGCAAAAAGGTTTTTTTAGTGTACAACAAACTTGTGAAATTTGTTCTGGACAAGGAAAAATTATTAAAAATCCTTGTGCAAAATGTTATGGGCAAGGAAGAATTAAAAAATCAAAAAAATTATCTATTAAGATTCCTTCTGGAATTGATACAAATGATAAAATAAGATTAAATAACGAAGGAGAAGCGGGATTAAATGGAGCACGTTCTGGAGATTTATACATTCAAATTAATGTAAAAAAACACCCAATCTTTAAACGAGAAGATAATAATTTACATTGTGAAGTACCTATCAATTGTGTTATGGCAGCTTTAGGTGGGGAAATAGAAATTCCTACTTTAGAAGGGAGAATTAATTTCAAAATTCCTCAAGAAACCCAATCTGGTAAACTCTTTAGAATTCGAGGAAAAGGAATACGATCAGTTCGAAATGGATTGCAAGGTGATTTATTTTGTAAAATTATTGTTGAAACTCCAGTTAATTTAAATATGTCTCAAAAAAATTTATTACATAAATTAGGAAAAAGTTTTGGAGATGTTAAAGGTAAAAACAATAGCCCAAAATCAAAAAGATTTTTTAATAGTGTAAAAAGATTTTTTGATGCTTTAACAAAATAATAATTTATGCGAGAGAAAGTATTGTCCGCTATGAAAAATTTGTTTCATAGAAACAATACTCGTATTCCCTCGCTCCTTTAAAATTATTTAAAATGTTTTAAATTTTTAATTTTAAAAGATAAATTAGATTTATAACGAGCAGCTTTGTTTTTATGAAATATTTTTTTTGATACACTTTTATCTAAAATAGATTGCATAATAATAAAATTTTTTTTTGCTTCTTTTAAATCAACTTTTTTAATTGAAATTAATACTTTTTTTATAAATGTTTTTACCCTAGATTTTTTACTTACATTTAATTTTCTTTGACGTTCTGAAGATATTGCTCTTTTTTTAGATGATTTAATATTAGCCAATAATATGTTCCCTTCTGTCTAAAATTTAATTGATTTAACTTAATATATATAAAATATTGACTAAAAAAAATATCTTATAACTATAAGCATTGTTATTATTTGAAAATACAAGTATATTAAAATATTTATATTTTTTAAATTAAAATATATTATATAAAAATTTTTTATAACAAAAAACATATTTTTTATATATTTTATTATTGTTTTTTAGCATAATTTAAAAGAGATTATTATGAATTTTAACAATCATAACATTAATTTACCAAAAACAAAATTTTCTATGAAGGCAAATTTAATTATTAAAGAACAGGAAATTTTAAAAAAATGGACGAACGAAAATATTTATCAAATTTTTGAACATTCAAAAAAAAATACAAAACATTTTTTTTTACATGACGGACCTCCTTATGCTAATGGAAATATTCATTTAGGACATGCAGTTAACAAAATTTTAAAAGATATCATCGTAAAATCTAAAAGATTGTCAAATTTTTATGCGCCTTATATTCCTTGTTGGGACTGCCATGGTTTACCTATTGAACATCAAATAGAAAAAAAATTAAAAATTCAAATAAAAAATTTTACTATTTTAGAATTTCATAAAATTTGTAGAAAATATGTATTTGAACAAATTAAACAACAAAAAAAAGATTTTGTTAGATTAGGGATTTTAGCTGATTGGAAAAATGCTAATTTAACGATGAATTATGAAAATGAAGCAAATACTTTATTAATTTTAAAAAAAATTATTGAAAAAAAAAAATTATATCGTGGTTTCAAACCTATTTATTGGTGCTTTGATTGTCAATCTTCTTTAGCTGAAGCAGAAATAGAATATTTTTCCAAAAAATGTCAATCAATTTTTTTTACTATGGATTTAATTAATTCAGAAAAAATTTTTAAAAAAAAAATAAAAAATTTTTCTAATTTTTTTATTAAAAAAAAAAAAATTTCACTTATTATATACACTACAACTCTTTGGACAATTCCAATTTGTCAAGCTATTGCATTACATCCAAAAATTGAATATATTTTATTTGAAACTTCTTCTTCTCTTTTTATTTGTGCAAAAAAATTATTACCTATTTTATTAAAAAAAAAAAAAATAATTCATTTTATAAAAATTTCAATTTTATTCGGTAAAGAATTTGATTTATTAAAGGTATTACACCCCATTACCAAACAAAAAATTCCAATTATATTATCTCAATATGTTACTGAAGATTTAGGTACTGGAGCTGTACAAATGGCTCCTGATCATGGTATTGAAGATTTTTTTTCATGCAAACATTATAATATTCATCCTAAAAATATAATTGATTCTTTAGGTAAATATAATTTTAAAAAATATGATTTACTTAATCAAACACACATTTTTAAAAGTTCAAAAATTATTTTAAAAATTTTACAACAAAAAAATTGTATTTTTTTACTTAAAAATATTTTTCATAGTTATCCACATTGTTGGAGACATAAAACTCCTGTAATATTTCGTGCTACACCTCAATGGTTTATAAAAATTGATCAAACTTTATTACAAAAAAAAATTTTAAAAAAAATTGATTTTATAAATTGGATCCCTAAATGGGGAAACCAAAAAATGAAAATTTTAGTTAAAAATAGACCAGATTGGTGTATTTCAAGACAAAGAAAATGGGGTGTTCCACTTCCATTATTTATTCATAAAAAAACTAAAAAATTACATCCTGATACTATTTTAATTATAAAAAATTTTTGTAAAATAGTTAAAAAAAAAGGAAGCCAAATATGGTGGAATTTAGATCCTCAAATATTATTAAATAAAAATTTTGATGAATACGAAAAAGTTAGTGATATTATTGATGTTTGGTTTGAATCTGGATCAAATCATCAATTAAAAATTTATGAATATAATGTTCTTAATAAAAAAAATTATATTGCAGATTTATGTATTGAAGGATCAGATCAACATCGAGGTTGGTATATGTCTTCTTTAATTATTTCTATGTGCACTCGTAAATCTATTCCTTATAAAACAGTTATTACTCATGGTTTTGTAGTAGATCAAAAAAAACAAAAAATGTCAAAATCATTAGAAAACATTATTTCACCACAAAAAATTATTCAAATATGGGGTGCAGATATTTTACGACTTTGGGTAGCATATACTGATTATTCAAATGAAATATCTATTTCTGATAAAATTTTAAAACAAACTTCAGAATATTATCGACGTATTCGAAATACTGTGCGTTTTTTATTAGCAAACTTATATGATTTTGTTCCTAGTCTTCATTCCATTCCAATAAAAAAAATATTAATTTTAGATCATTGGATTTTAAATATAACAAAAAAATTTCAAAAAAAAATTATTAAAAATTATTCTAAATTTGATTTTCATACAGTAGTTAAAAATATTTTAAATTTTTGCTCTATACAATTAAGTTCACGTTATTTTGAAATTGTTAAAGATCGTTTATATATGTTTAAAAAAAACAGTCTTGAAAGAAGGAGCAGTCAAACAGTTTTATATTATATTTTACATTGTTTTGTTCGATGGATTTCTCCTATTTTATCCTTTACTGCTGACGAAATTTGGAATTATATTCCAGAAAAATTAGAACACTCTATTTTTGTAACTACTTGGTACAATTTAAAAAAAAAATATTTTTCAAAAACAATTTTTGATTCTAAAATTTGGAAAATTTTATTTTTATTACGAGATGAAATATACAAAAAAATTGAACAAAAAAGAGAAAAAAAAATAATTAGAAGTAATTTAGAAGTTAAAATTATTTTATATGTTTCTGATTCGATATTGGAAATATTAAAAAGAATTCATAGTAAAGAATTACCACTTTTTTTTTCTGTTTCTCAAATTGTTCTTAAAAAATATCATATTGCTCCAAAAAATTTAAAAAATAGTAATCATTTTAAAAAATGCAAAATTTTAATTAAAAAATCTATTGGAAGAAAATGTATAAGATGCTGGCATTATATCGAAAATTTCAAAAAAAATTTTATCAATACAAATATTTGTTCTCGATGTTTTTTAAATATTTACGGAACAGGAGAAAAAAGAACATTTTTTTAAAAAAAAAAAAATATAATTTAATTATTGGTACTATAATATTATTTTCAGATTTGTTAAGTAAATATTTAATTTCAAAAATTGTTCCTTATCAAAAAAAAAAAAATTTTTTGTTTTTTAAATCTTAAAAATTTACATAATTATGGTATTTCATTAAATTTATTTTCTTTGAATTATTCAAAAAATTTTTTTTTATTGTTTTTTAATATATTTTTTTTCTTAATAATAAATTATTTTTTATATATTTATCATCCTAAGACTTCTATAAAAAATAATAATATTGGATATTTATTAATTATATTTGGAAGTTTAGGAAATTTATTAAACAGATCTATAACTGGATATGTAATTGATTTTTTAGATTTCCATTTAAAAAATTTTCATTTTTTTACATTCAATTTAGCAGATATTTATATAATTATAGGAATTTTTTTAACAATCAGTTTTTATTTAGATGAAAAAATTTAAAAATTTTTATTGTTTTTTATTTTTTGTAAAATACAATATGTTTCTAATATTGAGTTTTATGTATAAAACTCAATATTTTTATTTTGAAACATATTTAAAAATACATTCAAAAGCTATACAACATACGATATACTAATAAAATTAAAATTTTTATACATATATAATTAATATATGCAGTAAATTTATTTTATTTTTTTTATACACAAAATAAAATAAATAATTCTTAAATATTTAAAATAAATAATATTGGAAAACTTATGAATCAACATATCAACATTATAATTTCTGGTGCATATGGAAAAATGGGTCGTTCATTAATCAAAGAATTAAAAAAAAATAATCAAATTATTTGTGTTGCTGCTTTAATAAATCCAATTACATATCACATACAAAAAAATCAAAAAAAAATAAAAAAAAAATTTTCTTTTCCGATATTAACTTTAGAAAAATTAAAAAAAAATACTAATATTAATTTTGATGTTATGATTGATTTTAGTACTCCTGAAAATTCTTTAGAAAATATAAAATTTTGTTTACAAAGAAATAAAAAAATTGTGATTGGTACGACTGGTTTTACTAATACTCAAATGAAAAAAATTAAAAAATATTCAAAAAAAATTTCTATTTTATGTTCTCCTAATTTTAGTTTAGGTATTAATTTGATGTGTTTAATTTTAGAAAAAATTTTTAAAATTTTAGGAGAAGTTAATGAAATTTCTATTTTAGAAACACATCATTCTCAAAAAAAAGATTTACCATCTGGAACTTCTTTATATTTACAATCAATTATTACTAATTTTTTTAATTGGAAATTTTTAAAAAAAGATATATTAAATTATTATTATTTAAATACTAAAAATGTACAAAAAAAAATTGGTAGTTCAAGTATTCGAATAGGAAAAGTAATCGGAGAACATACAGTTATCTTATCAATGAAAGAAGAAATTATAAAAATAACACATCAAGCAAATCATCGAAACATATTTTCTCGAGGCGCTTTAAATTCTGTTGTTTGGATTAATAATAAAAAAAATGGATTTTTTACTATGGAAGATACCTTAAAAGAAGTAATTTGAGATAATCTTAAATTTTATTTTAGAATGTTCTAAAATTTTTTTTCACATAATTTAGGAGAAATTATCTTGCACATTAAGGCAATTTTAATATTACAAGATGGTACTATTTTTTACGGAAAAAATGATGGAATAAAAGGAACTATTTTTGGAGAAATTGTTTTTAATACTTCTATGACTGGATATCAAGAAATTTTAACAGATCCTTCATATAGTAATCAGTTTATAGTTTTTACATACCCACATATCGGAAACATTGGTATTAATAATTTTTCTTCAGAATCAAAAAAAATACATGTAAAAGGCATTATTGCTAAAAATTTATCAAAAATAGCAAGCCATTATACAAGTCAAAAAACAATTTTAAAATATCTTAAAGAAAATAAAATTATTTCAATTACAGATATTGATACTCGAAAATTAACAAAAATTATTCGAACATCTGGAACTCAATATGGTTGCATTACTACAGATATTAACATTTCTTCAAAAAAAATCTTAAAAAAAATTTCAGAATATTCAAATTTCCCTAAAAAAAACATAATTTTAAAAAAAAGCACAAAAAAAAAATATATTTGGACTACTAAGAAATCTTCCAGTCCTTTTAATTATTTAAATCGATTTCATATTCCATATAAAAAAAAAAATTTGTTTCATGTTGTAGTATATGATTTTGGAATTAAAAGAAACATTTTAGAAATTTTGTCTAAAAAAAATTGTATTATTACAATTGTTCCCGCAGAAACTAAAATAAAAAAAATTTTAGAATTAAAACCTTCAGGAATTCTTCTATCAAATGGTCCAGGTGATCCCCGATTATGTGCGTTCACTGTACAACAAATTAAAAAATTATTATTTTGTAATATTCCAATTTTTGGAATTTGTTTAGGTCATCAAATTTTAGCTTTAGCAGAAAATGCAAAAATTATAACTATGAAATTTGGACACCATGGTTCTAATCATCCTGTAAAATCACTATCAAATAATCGTATTTTTATTACCTCTCAAAATCACAATTATACTATTGATCCTTTATCTTTAAATAAAAATATTAAAATTACCCATATTTCTCTATTTGATAATACAATTCAAGGAATATCTTTGAAAAATTCTTTAGCATTTAGTTTTCAAGGTCATCCTGAAGCTTTTCCTGGCCCACATGATATACAAATTTTATTTGATAAATTTATTAAAATAATGTCTAAAAAGGAAAAAAAATGCCTAAAAGATCTGATTTAAAAAAAATTCTTATTTTAGGTGCAGGTCCTATTATAATTGGACAGGCTTGCGAATTTGATTATTCAGGAGTGCAAGCCTGCCAAGTATTGAAAGAAGAAGGTATTAAAATAGTCTTAATCAACTCTAATCCAGCGACTATTATGACAGATCCGAATTTAGCAGATCAGACATATATCGAACCTCTAAAATCTTCGATTATTGAAAAAATTATACAAAAAGAAAAACCAAATGCTATTTTACCTACTATGGGTGGACAAACAGCATTAAACTGTCTTTTAAAATTACATAAAAAAAAAATTTTAACAAAAAATAACATAGAAATTATTGGTGTCACTATTTCAGCTATTCAAAAAGCTGAAGATAGACATTTATTTGAAAAATCTATGAAAAAAATTAATTTAAAAACAGCTCCTTGTAAAATTGTTAACAATCTTCAAACTGCACTATTAACAGTAGAAGAAATTGGTTTTCCATGCATTATTCGACCATCATTTACTATGGGAGGTAGTGGCGGAGGAATTGCTTATTCACTTCCAGAATTTAAAAAAATTTGTCGATTAGGATTTAAATTATCTCCTACACATGAACTCTTAATAGATAAATCATTAATTGGTTGGAAAGAATATGAATTAGAAATTATACGTGATACAAAAGAAAATTTTATTGTAGTTTGTTCAATAGAAAATTTAGATCCTATGGGAATACATACAGGAGATTCAATTACTGTAGCGCCATCACAAACTTTAAGTGATATTGAATTTCAAAAAATGCGCAATGCTTCTAAAAATATTTTACAAGAAATAGGAGTACATAATGGAGGAGCAAATGTTCAATTTGCTATTAACCCAAAAAATGGAGATATGATTATTATCGAGATGAATCCTAGAGTTTCTCGATCTTCCGCTCTAGCATCAAAAGCTACTGGTTTTCCTATTGCACGTATTTCAACAAAATTAGCAATTGGATATACTTTAGATGAATTGCAAAATGAAATAACTGGTGTTGGTACTCCAGCAGCTTTTGAACCTTCGTTAGATTATGTAGTAGTTAAAATGCCTCGATTTAATTTTGAAAAATTTCCAGAATGTACTGATAGATTAACCACTCAAATGAAATCTGTTGGCGAAGTTATGGCTATTGGACGTACATTTTCCGAAGCTTTACAAAAATCTATACAAAGTTTAGAAATAAATTCTTCTGGATTTGATATTACATTATGGAAACCTGCTTCAATTGAGATTATCAATAATGAAAAAAAATTAATATATGAATTAACTCATGCTGGTCCAGAACGAGTATGGTATATTGGAGAAGCTTTTCGAAAAAATTGGTCAATAAAAAAAATAAATCATTTTACTAAAATAGATCCTTGGTTTTTATATTATATTCAAGAAATTATTTTTATTGAAAAAGATATTAAAAAAATTGAAATACAAAAAATAAATTTAAAATTTTTAAAATTTATTAAAAAAAAAGGATTTTCAGATTTAAGAATTTCACAATTAATAAATGTAAAAGAAAAAATAATCCGTGATATTCGATTAAATTCTGATATTCGCCCTGTTTATAAAAGAATTGATACTTGTGCTGCAGAGTTTTCGACAGAAACTGCTTATTTATATTCAACATGGGATGATGAATGTGAATCAATTCCTACTAAAAACAAAAAAAAAATTATTATTTTAGGAGGAGGTCCTAATCGAATTGGTCAAGGAATTGAATTTGATTATTGCTGTGTACATGCATCTCAAGCTTTAATGAATAAAAATTATGAAACTATTATGATTAATTGTAATCCAGAAACAGTTTCAACTGATTATAATATGTCTAATCGATTGTATTTCGAACCGATTACATTGGAACATATTATTTCTATTGTAAATTTAGAAAAACCTTTAGGAATCATTATACAATATGGTGGGCAAACTCCTTTAAAATTAGCAAAATATTTTCAAAAACTCAATATTAAAATTTTAGGAACCACATACGAAAATATTGATAAAGCAGAAAATAGAAATAAATTTCAAAAAATAATCCAAAAATTGAAATTTAAACAACCAAACAACTATATCGTAAATACTTTTGAAGAAGCTTCTCAAAAATCTAAAATTTTAGGTTATCCTATTATTATGCGCCCGTCTTATGTTTTAGGTGGACGTGATATGAAAATTATTAAAAATCCAATAGAATTAAATAAATATTTTAAAAATTTAAAAAATACTTCTCAAATTCAAAAAATATTATTAGACCAATATTTAGAAAATGCAACAGAGATAGACGTAGATATTGTATGTGATGGTATAAATGTTTTAATTGGTGGAATTTTAGAACATATAGAACCTGCTGGAATACATTCAGGAGATTCAGCATGCGTATTTCCACCTTATACTCTTTCATCTAAAATAATACAAAAAATTAAAAAACAAGTTAAAAAATTAGCTATAGAACTTTCAATTAAAGGATTAATGAACGCTCAATTTGCAATTCAAAAAAAAAAAATATATATTTTAGAAGTAAATCCTAGGGCATCACGAACTATTCCTTTTCTTTCCAAAGCTACTGGTTATGAATTATCAAAAATTTCTGCTTATGTAATGATTAATCATACTTTAAAAAAACAAAAATGTCTCAAAGAAAAATCTTCAAAATATTTTTTTGTAAAAGAAGTTGTTTTACCATTTAATAAATTTGAAAACTCTAATTTAATTTTAGGACCAGAAATGAAATCTACAGGCGAAGTAATGGGGATTGGAAAAAAATTTTCACATGCTTTTTATAAAGCTTTACAAAGTACTGTTTCTAAAATTTTAATTCCTGGTTTAATTTTATGTATAATACCATTTCAAAATTTAAAAAAAATTTTTAAAATATGCAAAAAATTTATCAATTTAGGTTTTATTATTGATTTTGTTTCAAAAAAAATATATAAATTTTTAGAAAATTCAAAACTTAATTTACATCATATTAATTGTCTTAATCTTAAAAAAATTTATTTAAAAGAAATTTTAAAAAATAAAAAATATGTTTACATCATTAACATTCCAGATTTCTCTCAAAAAAAAAATTATAATAAAGAAATTTTTCAATATATTATACAAAATCAAATACATTATGATACTACTTTAAAGGGTGTATATGCAACATATGGAGCTTTTAAAAACCATGATAAAATAAATGTTTATTCAATTCAACAAATACAATGTCGTTAAAAAAAATCAATTTATAAGTTGCATATTTAAAAATTTTATTGTTTTGAATAATATAAAATATAAAAAATGCAAGCTGATTTTTTGCTTGCATTTTTATATTTGAAAAAATTATATAATATTGAAAACAAAAAAAATTATAACAAATTTTCTAAAATAATTAAATCTACTAATTTTGAATATTGTAAAACTGTTATATTCTCTGGTCGATTTAAAGGATTAATTCCTAAAGACAATAATGTTTTTTCATTAAAAAGTATACCTAAACTATTTTTTATAATTTTTCTACGATTTTTAAATGCTATTTGCGTAACATATCCTAATAAAATTAAATATTTTTTAATATTTTTTTTTTTAAATATTGGTATAAACTTTAAAAAAGTAGAATCCACTTTAGGTTTTGGAAAAAAATCTTCTTGTGTTGCATGTAAAATAATTTTAATGTTATAAAAATATTGAGTTACAATACTCAAACGTCCATATTTTTTAGTATTAGGCAGTGCAATTATTCGATCAGCAACTTCTTTTTGAAACATAAAATGCATATCAAAAATATATTCATTAACTTTCATTATTTTTAATAAAAAAAGAGTAGAAATATTATAAGGTAAATTTCCAAAAATACGAAATAAAATACCATCATATTTTTTTAAGAATAATTTATAATTAAAATTTAATGCATTTACTAAAAAAATACGAACTATGTTAGAAAAAATATTTTTAGATAAAAAAAAAACTAATTTTTCATCAATTTCTAAAACAATTAATTTTTTTACTATTTGACTAATTGGAACTGTTAAAGCACCTAAACCAGAACCAATTTCTATCATATGATCTTGATATTGAATATTCATCTGATCAATTATTTTAGAAATTATAAAAGAATTTTTTAAAAAATTTTGACCTAATCTTTTAATAGGAGAATGTTTTTTTAAAAACTTATTATACATAAATATATAAAACCCTTAATAATATATAAAGAAAAAATTTTTTATAAAAAATAATATGTATACTATTCACTATTACTTTGAAATTATTGAAAAATTATGAAATATTATCTTGCTCATTATATGAATTTTATATTAAATCATTTACCTTTTATAGTATTTATAATTTCTTTTCTGGAATCTACACTTTTTATTGGATTATTTATTCCTGGATTAGTCTGTATGAGTACATTAGGAACATTTATCGGACATGAAAAAATAAATTTTTATCATGCATGGTTTTTAAGTTTTATAGGATGTTATCTTGGAGATTTAATTTCATATTTTATAGGAAAAATTGGTCAAAAAAAAATAAAAAACATGAATTTTATTCAAAAAAAAAAAAAAATTATAAAAAAAATTTATAAATATTTATTTCAATACAGTTTTTTTACCATTTTTTTTGGAAAATTTATCGGACCTATTCGTCCTTTAATTCCTGTAATATCTGGAATTTTTAATATTTCAACAAAAAATTTTTTTATTCCAAATTTTTTTGCTTGTATATGTTGGCCTATTATATATTTTTTACCGGGAATTTTAACTGCTTTAACTTCAAATTCTATGCAAAGAATACCAAACTCTAATTTTTTTTTATTTTTTATAACATTTTTTTTATGTACTTTTTTTTTATTTATTTATATTTTGTTTAATTGGATAATTTTTTTTAAAACTCAAAAAAAATTTCATATTTTTAAATTCAAGATTTCAATAAAAAACGGATTTTTATTACTTCTAATTATTATTTTAATTATGGTTTTTCAAATATTTTTTTTACTTTCACAACCTCAAACTATTTTATGTTATAAATTATTTAAACATCTTATATTAAAAAAAAATTTTTTTTAATAAAAAATTCTAGAATCGGCACAAAAAGTAAAAAATTTAAAAAATATATAAATATAAATATTTTAAAAAATACATTTATACTTTTAGTGCCGATAAAAATTTTTTTATATAGAAATAATATCATTATATCAATAATATAAATTTTTAATTTATTTTGAAATATGTAAAAAATCTATATGTAAAATTTTCGATTTAATTGGATGTCTTTGTATTTCTTTAATTTTTACTATATATTTTTTATTTTCCAATAATAAACATAATGGCAAAACATAAAAATTTTTTTTTTTTTGAGCATTTAAAAAATCATTATGATTTAAAAAAATTGATATTGTAATATTATTATTTTTAAAACCATATATAATCGCAGGAATTTTATTATAAAATTTACGCATCAAACGATTATATTGAGTACCACTTTTAGTTTTTATATCAGTTTTTAATGTAATCATTTTTTTCTCAAGTTAAAAAAATAAATTAAAATATATAAAATATTAAAAAATTATTTTTAAGATATTTAGGAATATATTATTATTTCATTGTATACTTTTTATGATGTTAAAATATCAATAATTTTACCTTTTTGTATTTTTTTTAACCATTGAATTTCTATAGGCCATAAATTAAAATCTTTCGTTTCTAAAATAATAGGAATATTAATAAATTGTTGAGATTTCATAATCCATTCAAAAAAAAATTTTTTAATATATCCTTTTCCTAAATTTTCATGACGATCAATACGACTATTCAGAGGCATGCAAGAATCGTTTAAATGTAAACCTTTTAAATATTTAAACCCTACAATATCTTCAAATTTTTTAAAAGTATTTAAAAAACTTGAAAAATTACGCAATTCATAACCTGCCGCAAACAAATGGCAACTATCTAAACAAATTCCAATTCGAGTTTTATCTTCTACATATTTAATAATATATGCTAAATGTTCAAAACAATATCCAACATTACTACCTTGTCCTGCAGTATTTTCAATAACTAAAACAATTCCGGTTGTACAATTTAATATTGTATTAATAGATTTAATAATATTTTGTAAACATTTTTTTTCAGAAATTACACTTAAGAAACTACCTGGATGAAAATTTATCATAGACAATCCTAATTCAAAACATATTTTTATTTCTTGAATAAAAAAGAATTGTGATTTTTTCCGTAAATAATCATCTGGATGCCCTAAATTAATTAAATAACTACTATGAGGTAAAATTTGTTGCGGAGAATATCCGTAATTTTTGCAATTTTTTTTAAATGAAATTTTCGAAAATTCTGTTAAAGGTTTAGAAACCCAACGTCTTTGATTTTTCACGAATAATGCAAATGCTGTTGCGCCTATTTGATATGCACGTAAAACTGAATTTTCTATTCCTCCAGCAGAACTAACATGAGCTCCAATATATTTCATAATTCAAATTTTTATCCTTGAAAAAATTTTTTAAATGTGAAATTATGTTTTAAAAAGAAATATTCTAAAATTTTTTTTAATATATTTATTTTAATTTAAAAAATTTTTACTTTTTTTAAAAAAAAATATTATTTTAAAAAAAATATTATAAATTTTTTAAAAAAATTTTTAATTTACTTTTATATGTTTAAATAATATCATAATAATTTTATCAATAATTAAAAAATAAAATATTTGGACTTATTTATATGAACTCTTTAAAGTTTTTAACTTTTTCAGAAATTATTTCTTCTTTAAAAAATTTTTGGAATTTACAAAATTGTACAATTTTACAACCTTTAGATATTATAATTGGAGCAGGAACTTTTCACCATCAAACTTTTTTTACTGCTTTAAATTCAAAAAAAAAAAAAATAGCTTATGTACAACCTACACGACGACCGTCTGATGGACGATATACTCAAAATCCAAATCGTTTACAACATTATTATCAATTTCAAGTACTGTTGAAACCTGCTCCAAAAAATATTCAACAAATATTTATACAATCTTTACAACATTTAAACATTGATATTAAAAAAAATGATATAAGATTTTTAGAAGACAATTGGGAAAATACAACTTTAGGCGCTTGCGGTGTAGGATGGGAAATCTGGATTAATGGAATGGAAATCGCACAATTTACTTATTTTCAACAAATGGGAGGATTAAATAGTGTTCCTATTTCAACTGAAATTACATATGGTTTAGAAAGATTAGCATTACATATACAACAATGCAAAAATATTTCTGAAATTATTTGGACTCAAAATAAAAATAAAATTACTACATATGGTCAATTATTTAATAATTTTGAACAACAACATTCTTTATATAATTTTTCTGAATCAAACTCTAAAATATTATATAAATTATATAAAATTTATCTTAAAGAATCAAAACGATTAAATCAACATAAAAAAATTTTAATTATTCCAGCTTATGAACATATGTTACATGCTATACATTATTTTAATTTATTAGATTGTAAAAAAACTTTTTCTGTAACTGAACGTACACATTATATTAAAAAAATACGTACTCAAATTAAAGAAATCGCATTAAATTATTTAAAAAATTTTAATAATAATTAATTTTTTTTTTTATCATCATACTTAGGTTTTTATAAATGAAAAAAAATATCTTTTTAATAGAACTAATTATCGAAGATCTCCCGGCCTATCAATTATCTAAAATATTAAAAGAATTTTTAAAAATTTTTTTAGAATTATTGAAAACTAACAATATTGTCTGGGATAAAATACAAAAATTTTCAACTCCACGACGTTTAGCATTAAAAATAATTGATTTAAAAAACAACAACAAAGAACAAACAATACGAATTAAAGGACCTTTATTAAAAAATGCTTATAAAAAAAATGGAAATATTACTCAAGATACTCAAAAATGGATAAAGAAATTTCAAATAAATAAAAAAAATATAAAAAAAAGTATTATTAATAAAAAAAAATATTTAACTTATAATATTAAAAAAAATTCCATTACATTATTTGATGTTCTAAAAAAAATTATTCCATACGCACTTCTTAAAATACCTTGTAAAAACGCAATGTTTTGGAATGAATCAAATATTAAATTTATTCGACCAATCCGAAACATATTAATTTTATTTAATAATATTGTAATACCTATTAAATTATTTGGATTAACTTCTAATTCTACATCGATGGGCCATTTTTTTTTAGATCCATACTTTTTTTCTATTTTACATGCAAATTATTATACAGAAAAATTTTATATTAAAAAAAAAATACTTATTAATCAAAAAACACGAAAAGAAAAAATATTTTTTGATTTGATTAATATAATGAAAGATTTTTCATATTTTGTTGATATTAAAAATTCTTTATTAAATGAAGTTACATCAATGGTAGAATGGCCAAAAGTATTAATAGGATCTTTTTCAAAAAAATTTTTAAAAATACCTAAATCTATTTTAATTTATGTTATGGAAAAGCAACAAAAATATTTTCCTGTCTATAGTTCAAAAAATAAAAAATTATTAAATACTTTCATTTGTGTTAGTAATATAGAATCAAAAAATTTTAAAAATGTTATTTTAGGTAATGAAAACGTTTTATCAGCAAGATTTAATGATGTATTATTTTTTTTAAAAAAAGATTTATTAATTCCATTTGAAAATAGAATAAATTTATTAAAAAATATTAGCTTTCATTATAAATTAGGTACTTTGTTTGAAAAAATATTACGAATTCAAAAAGTCAGTATTTGGTTAAGTAAAAAAATTAAAAATGTTAATTTAAAACTTTTAACACGTACTATACAATTATCTAAATGTGATTTGACAACGTTAATGGTTTTTGAATATCCGGAATTACAAGGAATTATCGGATCTCAATATTCAAAATTTTTTAATGAAAAAAAAGAAATCTCATGTTCAATTAAAGAACATTATTTTCCAAAATTTTCTACCGATCATTTACCTAATTATACTATTGCACAAATTATTTCAATTACAGATAAATTAGATACTATTACAGGAATTTTTAGCATACACGAAGAACCAAAAAAAAATTCTGACTCTTATGCTATTAAAAGAGCAGCAATAGGTATTTTAAGAATTTTAATTAAATATAAAATTAAAATACGATTTGATAAATTAATTAAACATTCTTTAAAATCTTATTCTATTAAAAAAAATGTCAAAGAATTAATAACTAAAATTTTATTTTTTTTTAAAAAAAAATTTCAACAATTTTATACAAAAAAATATTCAAAAGATTTAATACAATCAATATTAGTTTTAAATACTACAAATTTTTTAGATATTTATAAACGAATTTTTATTTTACACAAATATAAAAAAAAAAAACAATATTATCTAATAATTGTTACTTATAAAAGAATTGATAATATTTTAAAAAAATTAAATTATTCTAAAAATTTAATTGTTTTAATAAATTTTAAATTTTTTAATACAACAGAAAAAATTTTATTTCAAAAAATCCAAAACATTCAAAAAAAAATACAAAACAAAACAAAAAAATTTTGTTATTTAAAATTTTTTAAAAAAATCAAAAAATTATGTATTTTATTAAAAAAATTTTTTGAAAATAATTTAATTAATCACGAAAATACAATAATAAAAAATAATCGATTAATTTTAATGAATTACGTAAAAGAAATATTTTTTTATTTTGCAGATTTTTCTTGTTTAAAAATTCCAAAAAAAAAATAAATATACAAAAAATTTTTTTAATTTTTTAAAAAAAATAATCCTCTTAAGTACAGAATTAAAGGTACTTAAGAGCATATTTTCTAAAAAAAAAATCATTTTTTAAAAAAACATTTTTCATATTTTTAATTATTAAAAAATATTATTTTTAAAAATTTTAATTTTTTGTGTAAAAAATTAAAAAAATTAAATAATATTAAATAATATTAAATAATATTATTTAATTTTAATGTACCTTTAGGAACATTTTTTAAAATACTTTGATTTTTAATTAAAATTAACGTAGTAGCATTCAATAATAATACAATATAATCATTTTTTAATATTTTTTCAATACGACCTACAACACCACTATTTAACAAAATTTCATCACCAACATTTAATTTTTCAATAAAATTTTCATGTTCTTTTATTTTTTTTTGATGCGGCCGTATAACAGAAAAATAAACAATAACAAAAAAAACACATAACATAAATATAAAAAAATATGGATTATTTGTAGAAAAATTAGAATATATTGACATTAATCGATTAAAATTTAAAAAATTCATATAAATACCTTCTAAAAAAAGTAAATAATTTATGTCCAGTAATAAATTACCATCTGTCCAAAAAATATAATAATAATTTATTACCTTGAACACATGCGTCTTTATATCTGGAAAGGTATTTTAAAAAGAGAATATATATATTTTTTAAAATATTTTTTTGTTTATAAAAAAATATAAAAAAAATTTATATAACTTTTTTGAATAATTTGTACTTGTAAATAAAAAATTATATATAAAAAATCTTTTTCTTATAATCATACCTTTAAAATTCAAAATCGTCAATATTAACAGTTTAAAAGAAATCAACAAAACTAAAAAATTATTTTTAAAATAAAAAAAAATTTAACAACATGAAACTATATTACTTTTTTATTTATTATAATCATTTCTATTTTTTATTTTTTTTAGGAATTTCTGAAAATTTTTCTACTCTATGACGTAATTTTTGACCAGCTTTAAAAATGACAACACGTCGAGCTGAAATAAATACATTTTCTCCAGTTTTAGGATTTCTACCTGGACGTTGTTTCTTATCACGCAGATAAAAATTACCAAAACCAGATAATTTTACATTTTCTCCTTTTTCTAAAGATTTTCTAACTTCTTCAAAAAAAATTTCTACTAGTTCTTTAGCATCTTGTTTATTTAAATCTAATTTATTAAATAAAAAATCAGAAATTTCTGCTTTTGTTAATACCATAAATTTAATCTCTTAAAATTGCTTGAAATTCATTTTTTAATCCTAAAATACAGTTTTGAATTTTTTTTGATATTTGATTTTCTACTAAATTTTTTTTAAAACTTTCAAAAATAAAACGTAAAGATAAACTTTTATAACCTTTCTGAATTTTTTCGCCATGATACATATCATATAAAAAAATTTCAACATTATCATTTTTTAAAATTTGATAACACATGTTAACAATTTGAGAACTCATAATATCTTCTTTCACAATAATAGAAATATCTCGTTTGATTTTTGGTAACTCAGAAATAGGACGCACAATAAACGAATTTTTTAAAAAAATTTTTTTCCATAAAATTTCAAATAATATAACTGGCTGTGTAATAGAAAATTTTTCCGATATTAAAGAGTCTAAAATTCCTATTTTTCCTATTAATTGATTAGAAATATAAATTCCAGCACTACAATTTGATTTTAATCCATGAAAAATTTTTGGAGAAATATGTATTTTTTTTAATTGTCCAAATAAATCAAAAATTGATTCTACAATTCCTTTCATATCATAAAAATCAAAATTTCTATTAGTAGAATACCAAGATTTCGTCTTTACAAATCCACTAATAGCACATGCTAAATAATCTTCTTGTCTTACATGTAAATTTTTAGTATCATCTAAAAAAAAACATAAACCAGTTTCAAAAATACGTATATGTTCATATTGTCGATTTTGATGGTATGCAACACAATTCAATAATCCTATCCATAAAGTAGATCGCATAACAGACATTTCAATAGAAATTGGATTTTTAATTACTAAAAATTTTTGATTTGGAAAAAAAAATTTTTGAAATTTTGGATTAATAAAACTATAAGAAATGATTTCAAAATAACCGTTATTAATTAAAAACGACTTAATACGCGATAAAGAAATAACATTATTCAATTGAATAGAAGAATTGTAACTATTTTGTTTAAAAGGAAGACTAGGAATTTTATGACACCCAAATTTACTAACTATTTCGCCAATAATATCTTCTTCAATTAAAATATCTAAACGCCAATAAGGCGGTTGAAAATATACTAAATTATTTTCAAAAGTATATTTAAAAAAATTTTTTTTTAAAATATGTACAATTTTTTTTTCTAGAATTTTAACACCTAAAATATTATTAATTTTTTTAAAATTTACTAAAATTTTTTTTGTATTTTTTTTAAAAAAATTTTTTAATTTCATAAAAACCGTTGTTTCTGTACCACCACAAATTTTTAAAATTAAAAAAGTAAAATAATCTAAAATGTTTAAACATTTATAAGAACAAATATTATATTTTAAATTTGTACATATTTTTTTTAAAAAAAATATTTCTTTTTTTTTTAAAAAAAAAGATTCTTGTAAAAAATCCATAGTTCCAATAAATAAATTTTTTGTATTTTTAGTAACCTTTGCTCCTGTAATTTCAAACATATCTGAAAAAGATAAAATTTGTTCAAAATTAGATAAAATTAAAGTGTTTTCTTGCAAATAAATTTTTTTTTTTGAAGAAATATAAACACATTCTCCTTTTTTACTTAGACGTACTTTAATTTTTTGTTTTTTTAATAAATCTATATCAAAAATATGAAACCAATGACCAGTTTCAAGAAAAAGATAATGAACTAAATTTTCTAAAACATTTTCAAACATCAAATCACATTTTCTTAATCTTTCTTGAATTAAAAATGGTAAAAATACATTTTTATTATCTAAATTATGTATTTCTCTAAAGGTATAATTAATATGTTCTGAAAAATCTTCAAAATCGATTTGACAACGATATTTTTTAAAATTTTTTAATATTTTTTTTTTAGGTAATTGAGGTAATGATAATTGATTAATAATTGCAATTTCTCGAGCAAGACCAAAAACACATTGTAGATCTATACGATTACTGGGACATTCAAACTTAATAATTCGAGCATTTTTTAATAAATATTTAGAAAAATTTTCTCCATTAGAAATATTTTTTGATAAAAAAACTATGTCATTTTTTTTAAATCCTCTGTTCAACATGTAAAAATCACAAAAAAATCCTTCTGAAATTTTTCCAAAAATTTCAACATTAGTTACAAAAGAATTTTTATAATATGTAACATTAGAAATAGCAACTAAAACTTTATCGCCAATATGAAAAATTTTTAAAAAACTAATAATTGTTTTATGCAAAAAAAAATTTCCTAAATATACTAAATATATCATATAATTTTTATTTTTAGGATGTACTAAAATATTTGTAATAGTACCAACAATTGCATTTGATACTAAAGGTGGACTTATCAAATCTGGAACATAATGTGTTTCTATTCCTACCTGCAGTAATTTTTTTTTAAAATTTACGCAATTTCTTAAAGAAGGAACTAAATCATATAACCATTCTTCTCCCAATTTCATATATTTATATTTCACTCACTCTTAAATTGCTTCAAAAAATCTATATTATTTTCAAAAAAATTACGAATATCTTTAATATGATATTTAATCATAGCGATACGTTCAATCCCAATTCCAAAAGCACAAGCAGAATATTTTTTTGAATTTACATGAAATTTCTTTAAAACATTTGGATGAACCATTCCTCCTCCTAAAATTTCTAACCATTGTCCTGAAACATTTTTTATATCTGTCTCTAAAGAAGGAACAGTAAAAGGAAAAAAAGACGTTCTAAAACGAATTTCAATTTGAGAACTAAAAATATGTTTCAAAAAAGAATTTAATAACCATTTTAAATTAGAAAATGATATCAGAGGTTCAATAATTAATCCTTCAATTTGATGAAACATAGGAGTATGCGTCATATCTAAATCATGTCGATACACTTTACCAGGAATAATAATTCTAAATGGTATTTTATATTTTTCTAATGCTCTAATCTGCATACTTGAAGTTTGCGTACGTAATAATCGTTTTGTATCAAACCAGAAAGTATCACTTAATCTTTTAGAAGGATGATTTTTTGGAACGTTTAAAGCATCAAAATTATGATATTCATCTTCAACTTCCGGACCTTCTAAACTCACAAAACCAAAATTATAAAAAAATTTTTTAATTTTATTTAACATTAACGTAATAGGATGCAAACCTCCCTGATTTATACGACGTCCCGGTAAAGAAACATCGTATTTAATTATATTTTTATGAATTTTAAAAATCTTATTTTTAAGATGTTTTTTTTTTATAAAAATTTGTTGTAACATATCTTTTTTTAAAGTATTTAAAAAAATACTACGTTTTTTACGCAATAAAAGTGGAAAATTTTTAATATTTTTTAAATATTTTACTAAAACACTTTTTTTTCCTAAATATTGCGATTTTAAAATATCTAATTGAAATACATTTTGCACATTTTTTAATTCATATAAAAATTCTTTAAAAATATTTTTTAAAAAAACAACAATTTCTTTTTCTGATTTCACATTATTTATCCTACATCAAAATAAAAGAAAAAAAATTTATTATTAAATTAATCTATTATCTTTATCTTACTAAAGATATTCTTTAAAAAAATAATTTTTTATCGATTTAAATCCAATTTATTTGTTTCTAAAATTTTTTTAACTTTTTTTACTAATAAAAAAAAATCATCTTTTTTCATAATAGATAAATCAGACAAAATTTTTCTATTCAAAAAAATATGTTTTTTCTTTAAACCAAACATAAATTGACTATATGACAAATTATAAGAATTTACTGCCGCATTAATACGTATTATCCACAATTTTCTAAAATCTCTTTTTTTTTGTCTTCGATCTCTATATGAATATTGTCCAGCTTTAATAACAGCTTGCTTTGCTACTCGAAAAACTCGAGATCTTGCACCATAATATCCTTTTGCTTGTTTTAAAATTTTTTTATGACGTGCATGTGCAATAACACCTCGTTTAACACGAGCCATAGAAAACCTCTCTTAAAAATAAAAAATTTTTATCATAGTTATTATAAATATGGTATACAAAGTAAAATTTTTGAACGCTCAATAGATTTTAAAACAATTTTTTTACGCAAATGACGTTTTTTATGTGTTGTTTTATGAGTTAATAAATGTCGTAAATTTGCTTGTTTACGTTTTAAATGACCAGAAGAAATTTTTTTAAATCGTTTAGAAACACTACGTATAGTTTTGATTTTTGGCATAAAATATTATTTCCATTTTTTTTTAAAAAAGTAATTTTGTAAAAAAATTACTTAATATTTTTTTTAGGTGATAATAACATAATCATTTGTCGTCCTTCGATTTTTGTAGGAAAAAATTCAATAATTGCTAATATTTTTATATCTTGTTGTACTCGTTTTAAAATTTTTAAACCAATACGTTGATGTGCCATTTCTCGTCCACGAAATCTTAAAGTAATTTTAACCTTATGTCCTTCTTTTAAAAATCGGATTAAATTTCTTAATTTAACTTGATAATCTCCTTCTTGTGTGCTAGGACGAAATTTTACTTCTTTAACAGAAATAATTTTTTGTTTTTTTTTTTGTTTTTTTGTTGCTTTATTTTTTTCATATAAAAATTTTCCATAATCCATTAATCGACAAACAGGAGGTTCAGCATTAGGGCTAATTTCTACTAAATCTACACCCAATTCTTGAGCTTTTTTTAACGCATCTTGTAAACTCAAAATACCAATTTGTTCACCATCTACGCTTGTTAAGCGAACTTTTATAGCACGAATTTTTTCATTAATACGATGCGCATGTATTAATTGATTTTTTTTTCCGACTTTAATACGAAATACCTCTTATTTTTAATAAAGATAATGTTGAGTACTTTCTTGTAATAATTCTTCAAAAAACAATTGAATATTTTTTACATATAATACATTACTATCACGTTTTCTAACAGTAATTACATTTTTAGAAATTTCTTTATCACCACAAATAATAATATATGGTACATATTGAGTAATATATTTTTTAATTTTTAAATTAAAATTAATATCACTAAAATCACAAGAATATCGTATACCAAAAATTAAACATTTTTTACAAATTTTTTGAGCATATTGTTTATGAGTTTTAGAAATAATAATAATTGCAATTTGTATTGGAGCTAACCAAAAAGGAAATTTACCATGATATTCTTCTATTAAAATTCCTATAAAACGTTCCATTGAACCTAAGATAGCACGATGAATGATAACTGGATAAACACGCTGATTATTTTTATTAACATAAAAAGCATCTAATCTTTTAGAAAGATAAAAATCTAATTGGATCGTTCCACATTGCCAAATTCTTTTTAAACTATCTTCTAAAGAAATTTCTATTTTAGGACCATAAAATGCACCTTCACCTTTTTGAATAGAAAAAGGTAATTTTTTATTGATTAAAACATATTCTAAATCTTTTTCAGCTTTATTCCATGTTTCTGTACTACCAATTCTTTTTTCAGGTCTTGTAGAAAATTTAACTGTAATTTTTTTAAATCCAAAAACATGATAAATATTTAAAATTAAATCAATACAATTAATTAATTCTTCTCGAATTTGATCTTCTGCACAAAAAATATGTGCATCATCTTGAGTAAAACTTCGTACACGCATCAAACCATGTAAAGAACCAGAAGATTCTTTGCGATGACAACTACCAAATTCTGATATTCTTAATGGTAAATCTTTATATGATTTTAAACCTTGTTTAAAAATTTGAACATGACCAGGACAATTCATAGGTTTAATACAATACATTTGATGTTCAGAATTTGTTGTAAATATGGATTTTTCATAATTTTCTAAATGACCACTTTTTTTCCAAAGTGCTTGATTCAAAATTATTGGACTTTTCACTTCTTGATAAGAATTTCGTAATAATTTATTACGAATAAATGTCTTTAATTGTCGAAAAATTACATATCCATTATGATGCCAAAAAATCATTCCAGGAGATTCATATTCAACATGATATAAATCTAATTTTTTTGCTAATTTTCTATGATCCCGTTTTTCTGCATCTATTTTTTTTTTTTTATAATATAACAATTCACTTGAAGAAGACCAAATAACAACATTAATACGTTGTAACATTTTATTTTTTTCATTATTTAACCAATAAGCACCTGAAATATTTTTTAAAAAAAAATGCTTACAAAATTTAATATTAGGAACTTGTACTTCATGACATTCTTCAAAATATTTTTCATGAAAACATACTGAAATTGTGTCTGATAATGTATCATTAATTTTTAATAAAAAACTTTGATATTTTTCTTTACGTATTTTTAATATTTTTAAAAATTTTTTTTTAAAAAATTTTTTAAAAACAATATTATATTCTTTAGAAATCAAATATAACATTTTTTTTTTAATTAATGATAAATCTTTTGTTGTAAAAACAAAATCCATATTGTCAAAATCACAATAAAACCCTTCATCCGTAATCATACCACTAGCTTTTTTAATATTAGGCCAAATTTCTGTAACAGCATAATTTAAAAGTTGCATTCCCGAAATTCGAATCATTTTTAAAAAATTTCTGTCATATTCAGGAATTAAAATTATTTTAGAATCTTTAGTAATCAGAAAATTTAAATCTACTAATTGATTATTAACATAACCAGCAATATATTTTTTTTTTGTTTTTTTAAATATTTCTTTAACAATATTTTTTAAAAAAATATTATGTACATATTTTTTTTTAATTCCTGTCGAAAACGTAATAATAGGCATATTAAATCCTAAATTAGGACAAAAAATTATCATATATTTTAATATAACATACAAAAAAAAATTAAAAATGTTAAATTTTTAAAAAAAAATAATATAATATTATATTTAAATAATTTTGAAATAATATTTTTATAATATAATTTTTATTTTATATAAAAAATTTTTTATTTGTATATTATGGAATATTATAAAAAATTTAAAAACGTACATTCACAGATTTTGATAAATTTTTTAAAATATAAACACTATCATCCCAATTTAAACAAGCATCTGTAATAGAAACTCCATATTTTAAATTTTTTATATTAGAAATATTTTGTGAACCTTCATTTAAAAAACTTTCAATCATGACTCCAAAAATGTAATGTGAACCATCTTGAATTTGTTTTGAAACAGATTCAGAAA
Source organism: Buchnera aphidicola (Tuberolachnus salignus) (assembly GCF_900016785.1). Classification (NCBI taxonomy): domain Bacteria; kingdom Pseudomonadati; phylum Pseudomonadota; class Gammaproteobacteria; order Enterobacterales; family Erwiniaceae; genus Buchnera; species Buchnera aphidicola. The sequence continues at coordinate 87,217 of NZ_LN890285.1, read as the reverse complement.
CATGTAATTGTTGTTGATATTTTTTAGAACAATTTGCGTGACTAAAATCAATCATTAAAGAACTTGGTAAATTAAAACACTGTAATTGATTAATAGCAGATTTAACATCTTTTTCAAAATAATTTGGATTTTTTCCACCTCTTAAAATAATATGTAAATTAGGATTTCCAGAAGTATAATTAATATTCATATATCCATTTTCATCAGGATTTAAAAACATATGAGAAAGATTAGATGCACGAATAGCATCTATCGCAATTAAAACATTACCATCGGTACCATTCTTAAATCCAACAGGACAAGATAAAGAAGAAACCATTTCGCGATGTATTTGACTTTCAGTAGTACGAGCACCAATAGCCCCCCAACTTATTAAATCAGAAATAAAATGACTAATAGATGTGTCTAAAAATTCAGTTGCAACTGGAACCCCTAAATTATTAATTTTTAATAATAATTTTCTAGAGATTTTCAAACCTTCATTAATTTGTAAACTACCATCTAAAAAAGGATCTGAAATTAATCCTTTCCATCCTATTACTGTTCTAGGTTTTTCTAAATAAGTGCGCATTATAATTTCTAGTCTAGAAGCATATTTTTTACGTAATTCTAATAATTTATTTGAATATTCTAATGCAGCTTCAGTGTCATGTATAGAACAAGGACCTATTATTACTAATAATCTTTTATCTTTTCCTTTCAAAATATTTGAAACATTTATACGAGTTTGATAAATTAATTTTTTTTCAATATCAGTAATTAAATATTGATTCATTAATTGTTTACGTGTTATTAAAAATTTTTTTTTAAAAAAATTAACTTTCGTAATATTATTCATAATTTTCTCTATAATTTTAATACATAAAAAATTTTATTTTAAAAAATATATCATATAAATATCTTAAATCATTCAAAATATATAAAAAATTCAAATTAAATCATTTAGTATGTTTTTTAAAAAGATTTTTAGAAATTTTTTTATTTAAATTATGTGGAAATGGCGCTTTATTTATCCATATTATAATTAAACGATATGCAATAACCAATACTACTGGTCCAACAAATAAACCAATTAAACCAAAAGATATAATACCACCAATCATACCTGCTAATAATAATAATGCTGGAAAATCAACTCCAAAACGAATTAAAAATGCACGTAATACATTGTCTAATATACAATTTATTATACTCCAAATCAATAAAATAGTTCCTTTCACAGGAAAATTCATCCAATAAAGCCAAATAATAGCAGGTAATAAAATTGGAAAAGAGCCTATTTGCAATAAATTTAAAAAAAAAATTGGAAAAATTAAAAAAGTATAATATGGAATTCCTGAAACAGCTAACCCTAAAGTACTTAAAAACCCTTGAACTAAAGAAGTAACTATAACTCCTAATGCAACTGCACGTATTGCTCTCGCCGCTAATAAAACAGCAATATCTCCAGATGTAGATGCTAAACGAATTGCAAAGTGACGCAATATATTAGCTACTTTTTCACCTTTACAATATAAAAACAAATTAAATACTAACATTAAAAAAATTTGTAATAAAAAATTAGTAAAATAACCAATTTTTAAAAATAAAAATTTTGTTGTTTTTTTTAGATAAGGTTTTATACATTGAATAAGAGAACGTCCACTACTATTTAAAATTTTTTGATAAAGAATATATAATTTTTTTCCAACATACGGCAAATTTATTAAAAAATGCAAATTTGGTAATTGAAAATGATTAGAGCTTAACCATTCTAAAAAAAAATAAGAATTTTTTATACATAAATTTATTATGTAAAAAAAAGGATAAATAAGAAATATTAATAAAAAAAAAGTTAAAAAAACAGAAGAAAAATTTTTATTCCCACCTAAAAAAGATTTTATTTTTAAAAAAATTGGCCAAGTAGCAATTACAATCATTCCAGACCATAAAAAACTTATCATAAAAGGTCTTAAAGTATAAAAACTGACAATAATCATGGATAAAATAAACATTAATAAAAATATAGTTTTAGGTAAATCCATCTTCTCTCTAGAATTATGCATATGAAAATGATACCTTAAAAATGTTTAGACAATTAAAAATATTTTTTAAAAAATATGTTAATATTAAAAAATATATATTAATATTTTTCTGCATATAAATATATTTTTTTTAAAAAAAAACTTTATAATATTTAATATATAATAATTATATATTGAAAAAGACAATTATAAAAAAAATATTATAAAATTTTAAGTAAATTTATCATATTTAAATATTATACAAATTTTTTAAAAAAACATTATTGGAATTTTTTATGAACATACAACTTATTAAAAAAAAAAAATATAAAATAAATCTAACAAAAAATGCAAAAAAACAAATATTATATTTATTAAACAAAAATAATAATTTGCATGGAATAAAAATAACTATTAAAAAAACAGGATGCGCAGGTTTTAAATATATTTTAAAACTAGTATTAAAAAATACTACAAATGATATACAAATTTTACAAGATAAAATCATTTTTTATATACCCAAACAATGGATTTCTAAAATTCAAAATATTACCATTGATTATTCAAGTAAGGGCTTAAATTCAAATTTTATTTTTAATAATCCAAAAAACAAAAATTATTGTGGATGTGGAGAAAGCTTTCAAATTTAATTTTTTTTTAAAAAAAAATTATTTTTTCCAATGTATTAAAACATAATGTTTTTTACCACGACAAATTAATGTAAATTTTTTAAAAAAAATGTCATGATCTGAACATAAAAAATTTATATCTTTTTGAATTTTTCTATTCACTTGAATAGCTCCTGAAAGAATCATTACTCGCGCTTGATATCGAGATGGAGCTAATTTGATTTTAACTAATAATTCTGGTAATTTACAGAATTCTAAATTAGAATAAGAAGGAATTCCATCTTGCAACAATTGCAAAAAATCTATTTCTGTTAAAACAGATAAATCACCTCGATGAAATAAACATTGTACAATTCGTTGTACAGCTAGTAAGTTTCCTTGACCATGCACAAATAAAGTCATATTTTCTGCTAAAAAAATTTTTTTTTCAATAATATCTTTAAATTTTAAATTATTAATCGGTACAAAAATCGAAATAGTAATACCAAATACAAGAAATAATTGAAAAGCTCGGTCAACTGTATTATCAGGTAAATTTCTCCAAAATTGATAAAAAGAATAAGGACTGGTTTTTTTTGAATCTAACCAAATAGTTCCAGTTTCTGTTTTTCCAAATTTTTCTCCATTAAATTTAGTAAACAAAGGGGTAGTTAAACTAAAAACTTGTTTTTGATATATTTTATTAATTAAATGAATACCAGAAATCATATTTCCCCATTGATCTGAACCACCGATTTGTAAAATAATACCATATGTTTTATATAAATGATAAAAATCATAAGCTTGCAATAAACTATATGTAAATTCAGTAAAAGATAAACCAAAATTTTTGTCTTCTAGTCTTTTTTTTACAGATTCTCGATTCATCATAGAATTCACAGAAAAATATTTTCCAATATTTTCTAAAAAATAAAAAAAATTCATATTTTGAAGCCAAGAATTATTATTTAAAAAATGTATATCATTAACATCGTTTTTTTTTGGAAAAAAAAAAGATAATTGATTTTTAATTTTTTTTTGATTATATTTAATTCTTTCTAAATCTATCTTTTTTCTAATTCCTTTTTTAAAACTTGGATCGCCAATCAAACAAGTACCCCCTCCAATTAAAATATAAGGAGTATGTCCATATTTTTGAAAAATTTTTAAACAAATAATTGGTAAAAGATGTCCTAAATGCAAACTATCTGCAGTAGGATCAAAACCACAATATAAAAAAATTTTTTTTTGAAAAATATAGTTTTGCAAACTTAATTCATTAGAAATCTGAAAAATTAAACCTCTTTTTTTTAATAAATTTAAACAATCATGTTCATATTTCATAAATTTACCGACATTATAAAATTTTTATATATTTCAAATAAAACATTTTTTCTAGAAAAAATAATTTTTCAAAAAAATACTATTAATTTTAATTTTTTTATATTCAAAATTATTTATATTTCTTAGAATATTCACAATATTTTTTTAAAATACACAAATTACATTGAGGATTAATAGATTTACAAACATAACGCCCATGTAATACTAACCAATCGTGAAAACGTGATTGAAACTTCCACGGAACCATGCGTTTTAATTTTAATTCAACGATTTTATATGTTTTACCTGAAACAAAATTAGTGCGATTACATACACGAAATACATGCGTATCTACTGCTATCGTATTTTTTTGAAAAATTTTATTTAAAATAATATTTGCTGTTTTTCGTCCTACACCTGGTAATTTTAATAACTTTGAACGTGTATTTGGAATATCATTAGCATGTTTATATAAAATAATTTTAGAAACTTTATATATATATTGAGTTTTTTTTTTATATAATCCTAAAGATTGTATTATTTCCATAATTTTTTTTTCTCCTAACAAATATAATTCTAATGGAGAAGGTGCTAATAAAAACAATCTTTTTGTAACTTTATTCACTTTTAAATCTGTAGACCTAGCGGATAAAATCGTTGCAATTAATAATTGAAAGTTTGTAGAATATTGTAATTCTGACATTGGAAAATAACATTTTTTTTCTAAAGAATATAAAATAGATAAACGTTTTTTTTTATTCATTTTTAATTTATTATATCTTCACATAAAGCAAATATAATTTTTAAAATTTAAAAATTTCAAAAATAATATACAATTTTTAAAAAACTACTAACATATAATTTTATTTATATAATAGCACTATCTAACATATAATATTAAAAAATTCAAAAACATAAAAATTTTAAATTTATTAAAAAATATTTAATTTTATATTTTTAAAAACACTAAAAAATTAATAATCTTTATGATAATATATAATTTTTATAAAAAGTTCAATATTATTTATTACAATAAAATTTTTTAATAATAATTTTTTAATATTTTTTCTTAAAAAATAAAAAATTTCTTGTATTCTTACTTAAAAAAAAATATAATTTATTAAAAATTAAAAAATTACGTTTGTAGCTCAATTTGGTTAGAGCGCTACTATGACATAGTAGAGGTAATCGGTTCAAATCCGATCAAACGTATATATTTTTTATTATTACATCAAATATATAAAAATTTTATTTGATTTTTTATATGAGTTTAAAAAATTTGATTAAAAAATTATTAAAAAAACATAAACGTTTTAAAAAATTTTTAATTGCTCTTAGTGGAGGAGTAGATTCAATTGTTTTATTAAATCAATTTTTTTTATATAAAAAAAAAAAAAATATCCAAATACGAGCAATTTATATAGATCACAATTTAACAAACATCTCCAAAACACAAAAAAAACATTGTAAAAAAATATGTAAAAATTATAAAATTTATTTTTTTTCAATTTCAATTATATTAAAAAATATTAAAAAATATGGTTTAGAAGCTAGTGCACGTCTAGCTAGATATGACGTTTTTAAAAAATTTTTAAAAAAAAAAGAAATCTTAGTTACAGCCCATCATCTTAATGATCAATGTGAAACTTTTTTTTTAGCTTTAAAAAGAAAAAGTGGAATTACTGGTTTATCAAGTATGAAAATTTTAATACCTTTTTTTCATACATTTTTAATGCGTCCATTTTTACAATATCTGAAAAAAGATATTTTAAAAATCGCATTAAAAAACAAATTATCGTGGATAGAAGATGAAACAAACCAAAATATCAAATATGAAAGAAATTTTATTAGACACAAAATTTTACCTATTTTTCAAAATAAATGGTCTTATTTTTTAAAAAATTGTTATATTAGTATTAAAATTTTAGAAAAAGAACGAAAAATATTATTAATGCTTTTACAAAAAAAATTAAAAAAATATTTAGATATCAATAAAAATTTAAATCTAAATTTATTCTCTCAATTAAAAAGTAATTTTCAAAATTCTTTATTACGCTTATGGATTTTGGAAAAAAAACATAAAAATATTCCTTTTTTTTTAATTCAAAATATTCAAGAAAAATTTTTAAAAAATTATAATTTGCTTCAAAAAAAAATTATTTACAAAAATTTTCTAATTTATAATAAAAAAAATATTTTGATTTTTACTAAAAAAAATATATGTGTAAAAAACATAATTCTATTATGGAAGAAACCTTATAAAAAAATTTTATTACCTTATGATTTAGGTGGTTTATATATTTCTTACAATCAAAAATATTCTTTTTTTCCATATCCATCAAAAAATACTGTTATTAATATTAGATTTATAATAAATGGAAAATTTTATGTTTCTGGAAATAATAAAAAAAAAACAATTCAAGATATCTGGCAAGATTATAAAATACCAATAGAATTACGACATAATATTCCATTAATTTTTTATAATCAGAATTTAATTGGAGGTATTGGAGTTTTTTATTGTCCTTACGATCAAAAAAAAATTAAAAAAAAAATATCTTTCATTTGGAGTACGTCAACTATTAAAAAAAAAAATAATAATAAAAATTATCATATTCAATCTATATCTTATAATCCTTAAAAAATTTTTTTAAAATTTTTATATCGATCCTCTTATGTAATTCAAAAAAATTCTCAATTTGATGATTTAATAAAGGAACATGACATGTGTTCCAATCTAAAGAGATTTTTAAAAATTTTTCAGTTTTTCTGGCTAAAATAGGGGTAATTGGTTTTAAAAAAATCATTAAAATACGAAACAAATTAAGACCCATGGAGACAATATTATGAATTTTCTCGAAATTATTTTCTTTTACTAATGTCCAAGGTTTTTCATTAGTAATATATTGATTTGCTAAATCAGCTAAATGCATAATTTTTTTTGTAACTAAACTAAATTGATGATTATAATATAACTTTTTAATAATAGGTATTGCATCTAAAAAAATTAAATATATATCTGATTTAATAAATTTTTTAGATAATGTATTAAAAAAAAATTTTTTTAAAAAACTAGACGTTCTAGAAGCCAAATTTACCACTCGATTTACTAAATCAGCATTTACTTTATAAACAAAATCTTTTAAATTAATTTCTATATCTTGAACGTTATTATTTAACTTTGTAGCAAAATAATATCTTACAGATTCAGAATCAAAAAATTTTAAACATTTTTTTGCAGTAATTAAAACTCCAGTAGATTTCGATAATTTTTTTCCTTGAATAGTAATATGCCCATGTACAACAATTTTTGTTGGTTTTCGATATTCAAGACTATCTAAAATAGAAGGCCAAAATAAACTATGAAAATTTACAATATCTTTTCCAATAAAATGATATAATTTAGTAGATGAATTCAACTTCCAAAATTCTGAAAAAACAATATTTTTTTTTTTTTTACATAATTCTTGAAAACAACTTAAATAACCAATAGAAGCATCAAACCAAACATAAAAATATTTATTAAAATAATTCGGTATTAAAAAACCAAAATACGGTTGATCTCTTGAAATATCCCAAGGTTTTAAACCACGAATTAACCATTCTTGTATTTTATTAAAAATTTCTGGTTGAAAAATATCTAAATTAATCCAATTTTTTAAAAAATTTTCAAACATAGGTAAATTTAAAAAAATATGTAATGTTTTTTTTAAACTTACTGAAGAATTCGATAATACTGATTTTGCATCGATTAAATCTGAAGCTGCATAGATAGCACCACATTTTTCACAATTATCTCCATATTGATCAATGCTAAAACAACAAGGACACGTTCCTTTCACAAAACGATCTGACAAAAATGTTTTTAATTTATGATCATATAATTGAAAAATATTTTTTTTAAAAAATACATTTTTTTTTTTTAAATTTATATAAATTTTTTCACATAACTGTTTATGAATATTTGTATTAGTTGAAGAATATTTATCATGTATAATAGAAAATTTTAAAAAAATTTTTTTATGTTCTTTAAACACTTTTAAAATCAAATTTTCAGGAGTTATTTTTTCTTGTTTCGATTTTAACATAATCGCAGTTCCATGGGTATCATCGGAACAAATAAAAAAAACAGTATGTAATTGCATACGTAAAAAACGAACAAAAATATCAGCTTGTATATGTTCCAACAAATGTCCTAAATGTATAGGCCCATTTGCATACGGAAACGCACATGTAATTAAATATTTATCTTTTTTTTGTCTTTTCATTGATTTTTATTCACCAAAAAATATAAAAAATTTTTATAAAAAATTATAAATTTTTACTTTTTTCTGCAAGATTCCAAAATTTTTAAAACACTTGCAGAATATATTTTTTACAAAATTTAAAAAAAATTTTATATATGTATAAAATAAAATTTATAACTCAAAATATTTGATAAAATTTTATAAAAAAATAAAATACATTATATCCATTCAGTATGAAACGAACCTTCTTTATCTATACGCGAATATGTATGAGATCCAAAATAATCTCTTTGCGCTTGTATTAAATTTGCTGATGATATTTTAGAACGATATGAATCATAATATGAAATAGCTGCTGAAAAAACAGGTATAGAAATTCCAAATTTTACTCCTATTGACACAATATAACGTAAAGAACTATGATATTGATTTACAATATTTTGAAAATATGGAGAAAATAAAAAACTAATAATTTGATTATTTTCTACATATGCATCTACAATTTTGTTTAATAAATCAGCACGTATAATACAACCTGCTCTAAAAATTTTTGCTATTTTGAAATATTGTAAATTCCAATTATATTTTTCAGAAGCAAATTTTAATTGTGTAAATCCTTGAGCATAAGATAAAATTTTACTTAAATATAATGCTTTTTGAAGATGATTCAAAAAAATTGATAATTCTTTACTTGTAAATTTTATTTTTTTTTCAGGTCCTGTAAATAAAGTAGAAGCTAAAATTCTCTGTGTTTTTAAAGTAGATAAATAACGTGCAAAAACAGATTCAGTTATTAAAGATAAAGGGACGCATAATTCTAATGCGTTTTGAGACGTCCACATTCCTGTACCTTTATTATTAGCTATATCTTCAATCAAATCTATTATATAATTTCCATTTTTATTTTTTTTTGATAAAATATTTCCAGTAATTTCAATTAAATAACTACATAGTTCACCTTGATTCCATTTTTTAAATAAATTTGAAATTTTTTGATTATCGAATTGAAGTAAATTTTTTAACAAATAATAAACTTCAGAAATCAATTGCATATCACTATATTCAATACCATTATGCACCATTTTTACATAATGACCTGAACCATCAGATCCTATATATTCAGAACATGATTGTCCGTGATATTTTGCAGAAATTTTTTGAAATAAAATTTCTAATATTGCACATGCTTTTTTATCTCCTCCATACATAATAGATGGTCCTAATAAAGCTCCTTTTTCTCCACCGGAAATCCCAGCACCAATAAAATATATTCCTTTTTTAATTAAATAATTATTTCTTTTTTGTGTATCTTTAAAAAAAGAATTTCCTCCATCAATTATAACATCTCCAATATCTAAAAATTTTAACAAAGATTCAATAAGTAAATCAATTGAAGAACCACTCGGAATCATCAATAAAATATGACGAGGTTTTTTTAAAGAAAAAACAAAATCTTTTAAAGAATTAAAAGATATAATAAAATTATTTTGATCTTTTTGAACAATTTGTTTTAATTTTTCTGAAGAACGAGTATATACGGAGATACGTTCATTATGATTAGAAAAATTAAATGCAATGTTAGACCCCATAACTCCCATGCCAATAATACCAATATTATTTAAAATCATTAAATCAATCCTCTTTTTAAAAACCTAAACATCATAATAAATAACATTTTTTTTGCAAAAAACTTATAATTGATTGAAAAATTACAAAGAATAAATACGTTTTTTTAAATTTTTTATTATAATATATAATTCTAAATTTTTATAATGTAACAATATTAATAAATGAAATATTAAATCAGATACTTCATCTATAAAATGATTAATATTTTTATCAAAAACAGAAATTATTGTTTCGACAGCTTCTTCTCCAACTTTTTGAGTTATACGATTTATCCCTAAATGATAAAGATTCTTAATATATGATTTAGAGTTTATTGAAAATTTTCGAGATTCAATAATTTTTTCTAAATTATATAATGTTGAATACAAAGATTCATTATCTAAAAAACAACTAATTCGTTTTAAATGACATGTAAAACCGCTAGGTTTCACTAAAACTAATATTACATCACCATCACAATCTGTAGTAATTTTAATTACATTTAAATAATTTTTTGAAACTTCTCCTTTTACCCATAAACGTTGTTTACTACGAGAAAAAAAAGTTACTATTTTTGTTTTTTTAGTTTGTAAAAAAGCCTCTAAAGTCATGTATCCATGCATTAAGACTATTCCGGAAATGTAATGTTGAATAATAACAGGCATAATACCTTTCATTTTATTCCAATCTAAGATATGAACATTTTGATGAATTTTCATAAACGGATTTGAACTCCATTATTATTTAAAAATTTCTTTACATCATATATTGAAAACTTTTTTTTATGAAATACTGAAGCCGCTAAAGCCCCATCTACTTGAGATTGAACAAAAACATCTAAAAAATCTTGTAGAGTACCTGCACCTCCAGAAGCAATTAAAGGAACTTTACAAATAGAACGAATATTTTTTAATTGTATTAAATCAAAACCATTTTCTAAACCATCATGATTCATAGTATTTAAAACAATTTCTCCTGCTCCTAAAGTTTGTACGTATTGAATCCAATCAAGAGTTTTCCAAACAGTTTTTTTTTTTTTTTTAATGTCACCTGTATTTTGAAATACTTCATACTCATTAAGATCTTTATTATACCAAGAATCTATTCCCACTACGACACATTGTGTTCCAAAACAATCTGCTAAACGACTAATTAAATAAGGATCGTTGAGGGCAGGAGTATTAATAGAAATTTTATCAGCCCCAAAAGACAAAACTTTTTTTGCATCATGAACACTTTGAATACCTCCTGCAACACAAAATGGAATATTAATTATTTCAGAAATCTGAGAAATCCATTCAGTATCAACTAATTTTTTTTCTGTTGATGCAATAATATCATAAAAAATTATTTCATCTGCTCCTTCATCAGAATAAAATTTTGCTAAAGACATAATATCACCCATTACAATATGCCCTTCAAATTTTTTTCCTTTAACCACTTTTTCATTTTTTACATCTAAACATGGAATTATACGTTTTGCCAACATTTTCTAGCCTCAAAGAAAGTAAACCTTTTTTCTAACAATGAACGACCTATAATTAAATGTTTAACACCTGTTTTTTTAATATTTTTAATATCTTGTAAATTACTAATACCTCCAGATGCTTGAAAATGAATTTTCGGAAAACGCATTACTAACCAATTATATAATTGAAGATTAGGTCCTTTTAATGTTCCATCTTTTGTAATGTCCGTACATAACACGTGTTTTAAAGAATAATGTTTATAAATATTTAATATGTTTTCTATCGTTACATTAGTAATTTCTTGCCAACCATTAATAGCAACTTGAGTAAAATTATTTTGTTTTACATAAACATCAATTGCTAAGACAATTCTATCACTGCCATATTTTTTAAATAATTTTTTTAAAATCATTGGATCTTTTAATGCACTAGTCCCCATTACAATTCTATAAATACCTAATTTTAATAATTCAGAGGCATGACAAAAAGTACGAATACCTCCTCCTATTTGAAAAAAAAATTTTTTAAATTTTAAAAAAAAATTAATAAAATTTTTTCGATTTCTTAGAGGATTTTTACAACTATCTAAATCAACAATGTGTATAAATTTAGCTCCTTCACTAACATATTGTGTAATTTTTTTTAAAATATTTTCTGAAAAAATTGTATTTTTTTTAAAATTTCCTTGATATAAACGAACAATTTTATTATTCATAATATCTAATGCTGGAATAATCATAAACTAAATCTCCAAAAAATTTTTTAACAATTGTTCACCTACTTTACCTGATTTTTCAGGATGAAATTGAACTCCAAAAAAATTTTTTTTTTGTACAGCAGAACTAAAAAAAGAACCATATTTAGTTTTTGCAAGTGTATATTGATTTATTAATGAACAATAACTATGCAAAAAATAAAATCTTGAATTAAAAGGAATATTTTTAAATAACAAATTATTCTTTTTAAATTGTACAATATTCCAACCAATATGTGGCAAAAATAATTTTTGACTTTTTAATTTTATAATAGATTCTGGAATAATATTCAAAGCAGAATAACAACCATTTTCTTGACTATTAGAAAAAAAAATCTGCATACCCAAACAAATTCCTAATACAGGAACTTTTAAATTTTTTATAATTGGAATTAAATTAAAAAGATTTAAATAATTCATTGCAGCACGCATAGTTCCTACACCAGGTAAAAAAATTTTTTGAGCCATTAAAATATCTTGAATATTAGAACTAATTTTAACTTTATATTTTAAACGTTGAATAGCATTTTTTAAAGAAAAAAAATTAGCACAACCTGTGTTAATAATAATAATTTTTTTCATTATAAAACACCTTTTGAAGTTGGAATTTTTCTACCTTGTACTACAATTGCTTGTTTTAAAGTTCTTCCAAAAACTTTAAATAAACTTTCAACACAATGATGATCATTTAATCCAATTGCATGTAAATGTAACGTAATTTTCATAGTCATACTAAAAGATCTAAAAAAATGTTCAACCATTTCTGATTTTAAATCTCCTATAAAACAATTTTTAAATTTAGCATAAAAAGAAAAATATGAACGACCTGAAATATCTAAAAAACATGATGCTAAACTTTCATCCATTGGTAAAGTAAAACCATATCTTGAAATACCATATTTTAAACTTAAAGATTTTTTAAAAGCTAAACCAAGAGCGATACCTACATCTTCAATAATATGATGATCATCTATTTCTAAATCACCAAAAACCGTTAAATGCCAAGAAATACCACTATGAACTCGAATTTGTTCTAACATATGATCAAAAAAAAAGATTCCAGTTTTTGTATAACTTTTAATTTTTTGATCAATAAAAATTTTAATAAAAATTTGAGTTTCTTTAGTAATTCTTTTAATAACAGCATAACGATTTAAAGAGGTTAAAACTTGTGTAATTTTATTCCAAGGATATTTTTTTCTATGATATAAAATACTTTTAATTTGCATATTATTTGCTAACTGAATATCAGTAATACGATCTCCAATAACATAACTATGTTCTTTTGAAATTTTATTTTTTTTTAACCAATACTTAACTAAACCAAGATTTGGTTTACGACAATTACATTGATCTATTTTTAAATGTGGACAAATTAATACTGTTCTAAAATTAATACCTTGCGTACTTAAAACTTTTAAAATAAAATTTTGAACAATACTAAACTGTTGAATAGAATAATTTTTACTTCCTAAACCATCTTGATTAGTAATTAATACTAATTCAAAACCATATTTAATTAATTTTACTAAAGAAACAATAACAAATGGTTCAAAAATTATTTGTTTTAAATCATTTACTTGTTTTGATATAGAAGGTTCATGAATTAATGTTCCATCACGATCAATAAATAAAATTTTTTTAATCATATGATTCCATTTGTATATCCATCAAATAAACTTTTTATTAATAACAAACATTCTTTTTTAGTACCAATTGTAATCCGTAAACAATTTTTCAAAATTTTTTTATGTGATTGATCACGAACTACAAAACCACATTTTAATAAATATTGAAAAACACTAATAGAATTTTTAAATTTTATTAAAATAAAATTGGTATTACTAGGATATACTTTTTTTACATATGGAAAATTTGATATTTTAGAAATAAAAAAATCGCGATTTTCTAAAATTTTTTTAATATTATTAAAAATTAAAGAAAAATTTTTTTTACTTAAAGCATTTTCTGCTATTTGAGAAACAGGTAAAGGAACCGGATATGGTGCTAAAACTTTTTTTAATATATTAACAATTATAGAACTTGCTATTAAAAAACCACAACGTATTCCTGCTAATCCAAAAGCTTTTGATAAAGTACGTAAAATAATTAAATTAGAATATTTCTTTAACAAAAAAATACTACTATTTTTAGATGAAAATTCAATATATGCTTCATCAATAATCACTAAACAATTTGAAGGTACTTTTTTTAAAAGATACAATAAATCAGAAATATCAATTAAATTTCCAGTAGGATTATTAGGATTACAAATATATAATAATTTTACATATTTAATATGTTGTACAATTTGTATTGTATTTAATTGAAAACTTTTTAAAGTAGGAATTTTAATTATTTCAATATTATAAATTTTAGCACAAACTTCATACATATCATAAGTCGGTGGACAAAACATAATTTGATCAATTTTTGAAACACAAAAAGTTCGAATTAATAAATCAATTGCTTCGTCAGATCCACGCGTAATTAAAATATTTTTTTTTTGAATTTGAAGATAATTTGAATATTTTTTTAATAATTTTTTAGGTTGAAAATCTGGATAACGATTCAAATTGTCCAAATTCATTTGAATATTATAATTATACGGAGATTCATTAGCATTCAAAAGAAATTGACCAAATAATCCTATACGTTTAGCAGATTGATAGGGTAATAATGTTTCAATATGGATAGGAATTAATTTTTTCATATATTTTTTATGCTAGTAAAGTACGAATATTAACAGAATGAGTATGAGCTTCCATTCCTTCTAAATTAGACAATGTTGTAATATAAGAAGATAATTCATTTAAAGAATTTTTTTGAATTTCTTGAATGATAATATGTTTTTGAAAATCAGATAATCCAAGAGAAGAATATGTTTTGGAAGATCCATATGTAGGAAGCACATGATTTGCTCCTGTCACATAATCACCTGCAGCTTCAGGAGTCCAAGAACCAAGAAAAACAGAACCTGCATTTTTTATTTCTGGAATCCAATCTCGAGAATTTTTTATATGTAATATTAAATGTTCAGGAGAATATTGATTTGAAATTTTAAAACATTCAAATAAATTTTTAGTTAAAATAATATAACTATGTGTAAATACTTTTTTTATATTTTTTTTATTTTCAAGTTTTTCAAATTGTTGAATAATTTCTAATTGAATTAATTCAGCTATTTTTAAACTAGGTGTTAATAAAAAAAATTGAGAATTTTTATCATGTTCAGATTGAGCTAACAAATCCGACGCTATATATGAAACATTAGAAAATTCGTCTGCAATAATTAATACTTCAGTAGGACCTGCTAACATATCAATTGAAACACCAGATATTTTTTGACTTACTTGTAATTTTGCTTCCGTAACATACATGTTACCTGGACCAAAAATCTTATTTACTTTTTGTATACTAGTAGTTCCAAATGCTAAAGCAGCAATTCCTTGTGCCCCTCCTAACTGTAAAATTTTTTTTATTTTACAAATTTTTGCAATATATAAAATTTCTGCACTTACAGGAGGTGGAGTACAAATCGTAATATCAGAACATCCAGATAATATAGCAGGTACAGATAACATTAAAGCAGTAGAAATTAAAGGAAATTTATTACCAGGAACATATAATCCAACAGATTGTATAGGAAGAGTAATGCGCTGACATCTCACTCCTGGATATGTAATAACATCTATATCTTTTTGTTTTTGAGCTTGATGAAAAATTTCAAGATTTTTTTTAGATAAAAGTATAGATTGTTTTAATTTTGAGTCAATTTTTTGAGTAAAATTTTCTAATTTATCTTTTGAAACATAAAAATTTTTTAATTGTACATTATCAAATTTTTTTGTGTATTTTTTTAATGCAAAATCACCATTTTCTAATACGTCTTTCAAAATTTTAGAAACATTTTTTTTTAAATTTTTTTGTTGTGACAAAATTGGTCTTTCTAAAATTTTTTTTTTTTTATTTTGAGAAAGAGATTCCCAAATCATTATAGTATTTAACAATTTATTCATAATTCTTTTATTCCATCATTTTTTCAATTGGTAAAACTAATATTGAACTCGCTCCTAGTTCTTTTAACTTTTCCATTGTTTCCCAAAATACATTTTCACTACTAACCATATGCAATGCAACTTTATTTGTATGACCAGTTAATTTTAAAATTGTAGGTTGCTCTGCACCATTTAACAAAGTTACAATAGATTTTAATTTTGATTCCGGAACATGTAACATAATATATTTTGATTCACGAGCTTTTATTACTCCTTGAATACGTGTTAATAATTTTTGAATAATATATTTTTTTTCTGTAGAAATTTTTGAATTATTTTGAGAAATTAATAACGCATTTGAATCATATATTCTTTCTACTTCTTTTAAACCATTAGCTTCTAAAGTAGCTCCTGTTGACACAAGATCGCAAATTGCATCAGATAAACCAGCATTTAAAGCTACTTCAACAGACCCATTTAAAACAAATGAATTAAAAGAAACATTATTTTTATCAAAATATTTTTTTAACAAATAAGGATAAGAAGTTGCGATTTTTAAATCTTTTACACTTAAAATATTTTTATATTTCATTTCTATTGGAACAGCTAATGATAAATGACAAATTCCAAAATCTAAATTTTGCAATATCTCATATTTAATTACTTGTTCACCTTTCATATATCTGCTTAATCTTTTTTCTTCTAAAACATTTGCACCAACAATACCTAATTCTACTACTCCATCCATAATTAATCCAGGAATATCATCATCACGAACTAACAAAACATCAATTAAAATATTTTCTGCACATGCTATTAAACTTGATTTCTGAAAATTAATTTTTATACCACAACGCATTAACAAATTTTTAGAATCATCGCTTAATCTACCTGATTTTTGAATAGCCAAACGTAAACGAGATTTTATAAACACATTTAATTCCTTTAATTAATATTATTTTATAAAAAATTTATAAATAATAATTTTTAAATAGTATGAAAATTGATATTCCTTAAAATTTTTTTTATTATTATATCATTTTTTTAAAAAAAAATTATATATTAAATTTTTCAACATATACACAACATAATTTTAAAAATTTTTATTATATATAAAATTTTTTTTAAAAAAAAAATTATAAATTCTAATTAATTTTTTTTATAAAAATTAAAATAGCTGCATCAAATCCAAAAATTTTAGGAGCTCGATGAAAAGCTATAATATTAGGATTTTGAATTAACCAAATCGGAATGTTACTTTTTAAAATATTTTTTCCATATCCATGTATTACGTTAGCACAAAAAAATTTTTTTTTTAAACAAATAGCTATTAACATACCTAAAGCTTTTTTAGCTTGAGATAAATTTACTCCATGTAAATCTAAAAAAACTTCAGGTATATACTCGCCTTTTTTAAATTTTTTGAGATCAAATGTATTATTAATATTACGAATATAACAAATCGGATCTGTATGAAAAACATATAATGTATCCGAAGAAACATTTTTAAAATAAAAACTATGTAATTCTTGTTCAAAAATAATTTTTTTATCTAATAAATTTCTTTTTTTTTCACGTAAACGTGTATGAAAAATAGTGTCTTGTGTTATTTTTTTAACATCATGAACATGGCATAAAAATAAATCACGTTCTGAAGAAATTAAAGTTCTTTTTTTATTCATGTAAAAATTATCCAAAAAATATTATTTCTATAAAACATGTTAAAATATTAAAAATTTTAAAAACAATATATTATTTAATATAATATTATTTTAAATAATATTAAGCATATATTAATAAAAATATATATTAAATCTATAAAAAACATTATATTTTTTAAAAAGATTAAAAATTTCATTTATTTTTCTAATATAAATTATGTTATTATATTTTTATATATTAAAAAAAAAAATTTAAAAAAAAATTTTTAAAAATATTAAAAATTTTATTATTTTAAAAATAAAAATGTTTTATGAAAAATTTTAATATTTAAAATATTATATTAAAAAAAGATAAAATTATAGGAAAATTTTATGTCTGGAAATACTATTGGAAAAATATTTTGTGTTACAACATGTGGAGAATCACATGGAAAATCTTTAATGGGTATTATAGATGGTGTTCCACCTGGTTTTCCTTTATCAGAAAAAGATCTACAAATTGATTTAAATCGTAGAAAACCTGGTTTTTCAAAATATACTACTAAAAGACGTGAAAACGATCATGTTCAAATTTTATCTGGAATATTTCAAGGAAAAACCACAGGTACAAGTATTGGTATTGTAATCAAAAATAATGATGTTCGTTCACAAGATTATGAAAATATAAAACACATTTTTCGTCCAAATCATGCAGATTTTACATATCAAAAAAAATATGGAATTCGTGATTATAGAGGAGGAGGCCGAGCATCTGCACGAGAAACTGCTATTAGAGTTGCAGCAGGAGCTTTAGCAAAAAAATATTTATTTTTAAATTATGGTATTTTAATTCGTGGTTATCTTTCACAAATTGGTCCAATTAAATGTCCTTTTATTTCTTGGAATCATGTTCAAAAAAATCCTTTTTTTTGTAGTGATATAACTAAAATTTCACAAATTTGTTCACTATTAGATAATCTAAAAAAAGAAGGAGATTCAATAGGAGCAAAAATTACAATTATTTGTGAAAATATACCTGTTGGTTTAGGTGAACCGATTTTTGATCGATTAGATGCTGATATTTCACATGCGATTATGAGTATAAATGCAACAAAATCAGTAGAAATTGGAGATGGAATTTTAGTAGCATCACAAAAAGGTAGCGAACATCGTGATGAAATTAATAAACAAGGTTTTTTAACTAACCATTCAGGAGGTATTCTCGGTGGTATAAGCAATGGAAATTCTATAATTATTCATACTGCTTTAAAACCTACTTCAAGCATTTCGATTCCCGGAAATACTATTAATGACATCGGCGAAGAAACAACAATTATTACAAAAGGACGACATGACCCATGTGTAGGAATACGTGCTATTCCAATAGCTGAATCTATGATCGCAATCGTATTAATGGATCATTTATTACGTGATCGAGCACAATGCAATACTTCGTTTAAAAATCGATAAAAATATTTATTAAAGCTCTGAATTTATAAAAAAAATATAAAAACTATAAAAAATATTATTCATTTAAATAAAAAAAAATATAAAAATTTTATTAATTTAACAAAAATTATTATAAAAAAAAATTTTTACAAAAAATTTTTATATATTAAAAAGTATTTTACTAAGATTATATGAGCTCAGGAAAAATAAAAATGTTTAAAGGTAGTATTGTAGCATTAATTACCCCGATGGATCTTAAAGGTAATTTATGTAAAAAGAGCTTAAAAAATTTAATCGAATATCATATTTTAAACAAAACAACTGCTATTGTATCTGTTGGAACAACTGGAGAGTCTGCAACATTAACCCCTCAAGAACATACAGATATTATTTTATATACTGTAGAAATTGCAAATCAAAGAATTCCAATTATTGCAGGTACAGGATCTAATTCTACTTCTGAAAGTATTTATTTAACTAAAAAATTTGAAAATTCCGGCGTGAAAGCATGTTTAAGTGTTACCCCTTATTATAATCGTCCAACACAAGAAGGATTATATCAACATTTTAAATCTATTACTGAAAATACTACATTACCACAAATTTTATATAATGTACCACTTAGAACAGGCTGTGATTTATTACCTAAAACTATTATTCGTTTATCAAAATTTGAAAATATTATAGGACTTAAAGATGCCACAGGAGATTTAACAAGAGTACAAAAAATTTTATTTTCTGTTAAAAAAAATTTTTTACTTATAAGTGGAGATGATATTACTGCTTTAGATTTTATAAAATTAGGAGGTCATGGCGTTATTTCAGTAACAGCAAACATTGCTGCAAAAGAAATAGCAAAAATTTGTCAATTAGCATTAAAAGGAAAATACATAAAAGCTTATAAAGAAAATAAAAAATTACTTCCTTTACATAAAATTTTATTTCAAGAAACTAATCCAATACCAATTAAATCAGCAGCTCAATATTTAAAATTAATTACAACAGACAATTTAAGACTTCCCTTAACAAAATTAACACATATTATGCGCTTACAACTAATTTCTATTCTTAAAAAAATAAATTTAAAAAAAAATAATATTTAAAAATTATTCATATTACACACATATAATTATTTTATAATAAATATTAATATAATTTTACAAAATTTAAAATCATTATACTAAATATAAAAAAAATATTTATATAAATTTTTATGCAATGATAAATATATATACATAATCATTGCATAATTAAACAAAAAAATTTTTTTAAAAAAATAAAATTATAAAAATATTAAAGATAAAAAATTTTCATAAATTTGACTTAAATTTTTTAAATCTACAACATGAACGCATTCATTAACTTGATGAATAGTAGTATTTTTTAAACCAAATTCTATAATTTCATCTGAAATTTTAGTTAAAAATCTACCATCTGAAGTACCTCCAGTAGTTGTAATTCTTGGTTTAATTTTCATAATTTGATATATACTTTTTGATAATGTATTAATTAAAAATTTTGAAGAAGAAAAAAATGGTTTTGCATGTAATTTCCATTGAATAGTATATTGTAAATTATTTTTTTTTAATAAAAAATTTACAATATTTTGTAAAGATTGAACAGTTTGTAAAGGAGAAAAACGAAAATTGAATTCTATCTGTAAAAAACTTGGAATAATGTTATTACTAAAATTATTTGTAAATATGTTATAAATTTGAAATTGAGTTGGCAAAAAAAAATCGTTTCCATAATCCCAAACATATTTTGTAATTTCATTTAAAAATTTTAAAGACATATGAATAGGATTTTTAGATAATGTTGGATATGCAATATGACCTTGAATCCCTTCAACATTTATTTTTCCACTTAAAGAACCTCGACGTCCATTTTTTATACAATCTCCTAACAACATTTCATTCGTTGGTTCACCTACTAAACAAAAATTAATTTTTTCTTTACGTTTTTCTAAAATTTTAATAACTTTTCTAATACCATTAGTCCCATTACCTTCTTCATCTGAAGTAATTAACCATAAAAAACGTCCTAAATGATAAGGATTTTTTTTTAAAAAACGTTCTGTAGCAATTAACATTGCAGAAATCGCACCTTTCATATCAGATGATCCACGACCATATAAAACATTTTCAATAACTTGAGGAACAAATGGATCTGTATTCCATTTTTTTATATCTCCTGGAGATACTACATCTGTATGACCTAAAAATAAAAAAGACCGTCCTGTACCTTTAGAAGCTAAAAAATTTTTAGTATCTTTAAAATTAAATTCTTCAATAAAAAACCCACATTTCTTTAAACGAGAAATTAAAAATTTTTGGCATCCTAAATCTTCAGGAGTAATTGAAGGAATACTAATTAATTTTTTTGTTATATTTAATACATTATTAAGCATTCTATATCCTAAAAAATTTTTTACTTAATTAAAAAAAAGACAAAAATATTAAAAAATTTAAATTTTTATTTTTTTAAAAATTTTTGAATACGTTTTAATATTTTTTTTACAGTAAAACCAAACATTTCAAATAATTTTTCTCCAGAAGCTGATTCTCCAAAACTATCAATTCCAATTCTTATACCTTCTAAACCAGTATATTTATACCAATATTCACTAGAACCCGCTTCAATAGAAATACGTTTTAATATCTTAGGTGGTAAAATAGAATCACGATATTTTTGATTTTGTTGATCAAAAACATCAGATGAAATCATAGAGACAATTCGAATTCCATAACCATGTTTTAAATGTAAAATTTTTGATACTTGTAATGCAATTTTTATCTCTGAACCCGTAGAAATTACGATTATATCTACTGTCTGTCCATATTCTTTTAGAATATAACCACCATGTAAAATATTTTCTATTTGTTTTGTGCTACGCGAAATTTGATAAACGTTTTGACGAGATAATATTAATGCAGTAGGACCAGTTTGATTTTGAACAGCATAATACCAAGATGATATAGTTTCTATAGTATCACATGGTCTCCAGACACTTAAATTTGGTATATATCTTAAAGTAGATAACTGTTCAATCGGTTGATGAGTAGGACCATCTTCTCCTAAACCGATAGAATCATGTGTATAAATAAAAATTTGATGAGTATGCATTAATGCCGCCATTCTAATAGCATTACGTGCATAATCTGAAAAAACTAAAAAAGTTGCAGTATATGGAATAAAACCGCCATGATGAAAAATTCCATTAGCAATAGCAGTCATCCCAAATTCTCGAACACCATAATGAATATAATTTCCAGAAGAGTCTTTTGTTATAGAACGAGATCCAGACCACAAAGTTAAATTACTAGGTGCTAAATCTGCTGATCCTCCTAATAATTCTGGTAAAATAGCTCCAAAAATTTCTAATGTTTTTTGAGACGCTTGCCTTGTTGAAATATTTTCAGGAAATTTTTGTGCTGTAAGTAAAAAATTTTTAACAGATTTATGAAAAATTTCTGGTAATTGACGCGACATACGGCGAACATATTCTTTAGAAAGTGTAGGATATTTTTGAGTATATTTTTGAAACAAAACATTCCATTGATTTTCTAATTTTTGACCTTGTATTTTAAAATCCCACAATTTATAAATTTCTGATGGAATAAAAAAAGGAGTTTTATCTGACCATTTTAATGATAATCGAGTTAATTTTGATTCCTTTGATCCTAAAGGAGAACCATGTGAAATAGAACGATTAGATTTATTCGGTGATCCAAAACCAATAATAGTTTTACAGATAATTAATGAAGGTTGTGAAAGATTATTTTTGGATAAATTAATAGCATGTAAAATTTCTTGAAAATCATGTCCATTTACAGTTAATACTTGCCAATTATAAGCTAAGAAACGTTTTTTAGTATTATCGGAAAACCATTCAACAACTTTACCATCAATAGAAATTCCATTATCATCATAAAATACAATTAATTTACCTAATCCTAAAGTACCTGCTAAAGAACAAGCTTCATGAGATATACCTTCCATTAAACATCCATCACCGGCAAATACCCAAGTATAGTGATCTACAATTAAAAAATTTTTACGATTAAAATATGCAGATAAAATATGTTCAGAAATAGCCATACCAACGCCAGATGCTAATCCTTGACCTAAAGGACCAGTAGAAATTTCTACTCCCGGAGTTCGATTCACTTCAGGATGACCAGGAGTATTAGATAAATATTTACGAAAATTTTTTAAGTCTTGTAATGAAATTGAATATCCAGTTAAATGTAATAAACTATATAATAATGCAGAAGCATGTCCGTTAGATAAAATAAAACGATCTCTATTCCACCATTGAGGATTTAAAGGATTATGTTTTAAAAAATTACGCCATAAAACTTCTGCAATATCAGCCATTCCTAATGGTGCACCAGGATGACCAGATTGAGATTCTTCGATAGCGTCAATACTTAAAATTCGTAAAGCATTTGACAATTTTTGTCTTGAAATCATGATAAATCCTCTTATTTATTTTTGAATTTAAAAAATATTATAAAATTTTTCAACATGTAATAAATAAAAAATATTTTATTATTATAATAAAAATTTACAATTTTTGAGAAATTAATAAATCTAAAGAATTTTGATCTATATAAAACTTTCGGATTCCTTCCGCTAATTTTTCCACTGCCATCATATCTTGATTATGTAACCAACGAAATTCTGATTCTTCTAATGCGGTAGGTTGAACAATATTTTTAGATAAATTACATTCTTTTAATTTTATAGGAACTAAACCATTGCTTTTTTTTAAAATATTTAATAAAACAGGAGAAATAGTAATTTTTTCACAACCAGCAATCGAAAGAATTTGATCAACATTTCGAAAACTAGCACCCATAATAATAGTAGAATAATTATTTTTTTTATAATAATAAAAAATTTTTTTTAATGCTAAAACTCCATGATCAATAATTAAAGATTTTTTTTTATCTATATCGTTTTTTAAAAACCAATCAGAAATCCTTCCTACAAATGGAGAAATTAAAAACACTTTAGATTCAGCACAAATACGAGCTTGAGCAAAAGAAAAAATTAAGGTTAAATTGCATAAAATGTCACTTTTTTTTAAAATTTCAGCCGCTTTTACACCTTCCCAAGTAGCAGCTAATTTAATTAAAATACGAGATTTATGTACACCAATATTATTATATAAATTAATTATTTTTTGAGCTTTTCGTACGCATTGATCAATATTAAAAGAAAATTCAGAATTAATTTCAGTAGAAACATATCCAGGTATTTTTTTTGAAATTTCTTTTCCAATTAAAACAGTAATCATATCACTAGCATTTATAATTTTTTTTTTATGAGAACCACCTTGTAAACGTGCATATTTTAAAGATTTTTCTAAAATAACATTATTTTTTTTCGATAATATACTTGTTAAAATTAATGATGGATTAGTTGTAGCATCACTAGGCTTATATTTAGAAATTTGATCAAAATCACCACTATCTACAACTATCGTACTATGTTTTTTTAAAGATTCTAATTTATTCATGTAACTTTTTCCTATCTAAAAAAATGATATAATTAAAAATCTTATATTGTATATTAGGTTATTATAAAAAATTATATTACTAAAGATTATAAAAATTTTTTATATTTTTTAATTATTATAGAAGTATTACTACCACCAAACCCAAAATTATTAGACATCACTACATTTAAATTTTTTTGAATTTTTTTTTGTACAATATTCATATTTTTTGCTTCAAAATCTAAATTCTCAATATTAATACTTGGAACAATAAAATTATATTTTAACATTAAGATAATATAAATAATTTCTTGAACGCCTGAAACTCCTAACGCATGCCCTGTAAGTGATTTTGTTGAGGATAAAAAAGGAAATGTTTTTTTTTTAAAACTAGACTTAATTGCTTGTAATTCTATTAAATCTCCAATTTTGGTTGAAGTCCCGTGAGTATTCAGATAATCAACTGAAACATGCACATTCTTCAGAGCATTTGTCATACAACGTATAATACCTTTTTTTGAAGGATTAGTAATATGTAATCCGTCACAAGTACTACTGTAACTAATTATTTCTCCATATATTTTTGCTTTTCGTATTAAAGCATGTTTTAAAGACTCTAAAACAATAATACCACTCCCTCCAGAAATTACAAAACCATCTCTTTTTTGATCATAAGCTCTTGAAGATTTTTTAGGATTTAAATTAAATTGAGAAGATAAAACTCCCATAGCATCAAATTGAGATGCTAATTGCCAATTTACTTCTTCTCCGCCGCCTACAAATATTAAATCTTGTACACCAGATTTAATTAATTCTATGCCATGAATAATACAATTTGAAGAACTGGAACAAGCAGAATTAATAGAATAATTTCTCCCATAAATTTTAAAAATAGAACCTAATAATGCAGAACTACAAGAAGGCATACATTTAACCGAAGAATATGGGGTAATAAAACGTACTTTTTTTTTTAATAACAAAATTTTAAAAAAATTTAAATAAGAATGTATAGATCCACATCCTGAACCTAGAATCAAACCTATTTTAGAATTTTTAGAATATATTTTTTTTGACAAACAACTATCTAAAATAGCTTTTTTCATCGCATAATATGTATATTGAGTTGATTCATTCATAAATCTTTTAATTGTTCGTTTTATAGAATATTTTTTCTTTAAATAAATTGGACCCCAAACATTACTTTTCAAGCCAGCATTTTTCATTTCTTGAGAAAAAACAATTCCAGATTGTAAATTTTTTAATGAAAATAATACTTTTTCAATAGTATCTCCAATACTAGAAAGAATTCCTAATCCAGTTATTACTACTCTGCACACATTTTCATCCTAAAAAGTTATTTTATCTTATAAAAAATAAATAATAATTTTTTATTATTATTATAATATATCATATAATAAGTATATTTTTAAAATAGTAATTTTAAAATATTTTTAATAAATACAAAAATATGTTATTATTAATTAAAAATTTAAAGGATTTTAAAAATGTATAAAAAAAAAATAATATTGGAATTTTATATATTATTCCTACCCCAATAGGGAACTTACAAGATATTTCGTATCGAGCTCTTCACATTCTCAAATCAGTTAATCTAATTCTTTCTGAAAGTATTCAACATACATTAATTTTACTAAAAAAATTCTCTATAAAAAATATTATTAACACTCTAAATAAACATAATGAATATCAAAAAACGTTTCAATATGTAACAAAATTATTAAATGGTCAAAATATTGCATTAGTTTCTAAAGCTGGTACACCTCTTTTAAATGATCCTGGTTATTTATTAGTAAATTTAGCTTATAAAAAAAAAATTCGTATTGTCCCTGTTCCAGGAGCATGTGCTGCTATAACTGCATTAAGTGCTTGTAACATTCAAACTACTTCATTTTGTTACGAAGGATTTTTTCCATCATTATCACAAGAAAGAATAAAAAAAATAAAAAAAATTAAATATGAAACAAGAACTTTAATTTTTTATGAATCACCAAAAAGAATTATGAATACTTTAAAAGACTTAAAAAAAGAAATAGAAATAACAAGAAAAATTATGATTGCACGTGAACTAACAAAAATCTGGGAACAAATTTTAACTGGAACATTACAAGAAATATTATTATTATTAAAAAATAATTTAAATTGGCAAAAAGGAGAAATAGTTATTATTATAGAAGGATATAAAAATAAAAAAAAAAATATTATATCTCCTAAAATGAAAAAAATTTTTAATATTTTATTGAAAGAAATATCGTTTTCTAATTCTATAAAAATTATGAATAAAATATATGGTATAAAAAAAAATTTTCTGTACAATAAAATGATTAATAAAAATACTTTAAATAAAGTTAACTAAACAGCCGCTATTGAATTATGTTTTGATAATAAATAGAGGAAAGTCCGGGCTCCACAGGGTAATGATGCCAGGTAATGCCTGGGAAAAGAAATTTTACGACTAGTGCCACAGAAAAAAAACCGCCATTATATTTTTTTTTAATCATAAATTAAAAAATTTTATATAATAGGTAAGGATGAAAAGGTGCGGTAAGAGCGCACCGCAAAATTGGTAACAATTTTGGCAAGGTAAACTCCATCTGGAGCAAGACTAAACAGGAATTAGATGTGACCCGCATAAAAAATTCCGGGTGAGTCGCTTGAATTAATAAGTAATTATTAATCTAGATAAATGGCTGTTTAAAACAGAACCCGGCTTATAAGTTAACTTTCTTTGGAGTATTATTAAAAAATGAATATTTTTATTATATTCCAGAAACTTGAATTTTTGACAATAATATAGACGCACAAGAAATTTTTTGATATTTTTTAGAATCATTAGATAAATTAATAATATTTTTCCATAAATTCAATAAATTTCCAGAAATAGTAATTCCATGAATTGGATATTTTATACATCCTTTTTCAATCCAAAAACCAGATGCACCTTGTGAATAATTACCAGTCATCATATTTACTCCTTCTCCCATAACTTCAGTTATTAAAATCCCTTGAAACATTTTTTTTAATAAATTTTCAAATGATAATCGTGGAATACGACTATTCACAAACCAATTATGAATACCTCCTGAATGTCCCGTACTATTTTTAAAAATTTTTTTTCCATAATAAGTATCTAATAACCAAGTTTTAATTTTTCCTTTTTTTACGATTTTTCTTCGTTCTGTTTTGACACCTTCTTGATCGAAAAGAGTTGAAAATAATCCTTTTAAATAAAAAGGATCTTCTAAAATCTCTAACCAGTTTGGAAATATTTGAGTATTTAATAAAGAATATAAAAAAGTATTTTTTTTATATACTGCATAACCACTCAAAGCTTTAGCTAAATAAGAAAATAAATTATAAGATACTTCACAAGAAAAAATAATCGGAGTAATTTGAGTTTTGATGCGTTGAGAACCTAATTTTAAAATACTATTATGAGCACTTTTTAACCCAAGTAATGTAGGATTTTGTAAATCTTTAAAATCACGACTTAAAAAATCTTCACAGTGACGTTCCATATTTTTAGTATTTGATGCAATCATACAACTAGATAAATAGTTTTCAGTAAATAATTGTGATTTAAACCAATCATAACTATTTCCTAAAATTTTTATTATTATTGAACTATTAAAAAGAGATCCTTCAGATTGAATTAAAAATTTATTATAATTTAAAGCACTATTTTCAACATCTAAAACTAAATTTTTTACTTTTTTAATATTAAAATTCCAAGGAAAAAACAAATTTAAAATTTCATTACCTTGAAATAATAGATTTTTATTAGGTAAATCATTATCATTATCTTTTTCAATATGTTTAATAATTAAAAAAGCACGATCAATAGATTGTTGAATAGTATATTTTGTGACATTACTTAAAGAAATGCTATATTTTCGATTTTTATGATATACTGTAATATAAATAAAAATATTAGAAGAATATTCTAAATTTTCTAAAATTTTATTTCGCATCATTAAATTAAAATTATTAATTTTTTTAATTTCTACAATACCTGACATATTTTTTTTCTTTAAATACCATAAAGAAAATTTTAAATAATGTAATAACATATTTTTTTCTTTTTCAACTGTATTAAAATGTAACATTCTAGATCCTAATAATATTTTGATTATATATTTCAAATTTTTTTTATAAAAAAATATTAATTTAAAAAAATAAAAAAAATTTATATAAATTTTATAATTATATAAATATTATATATGATTATATTTTTATTTTCAATCTTGATACTTTTCAATTAAAAATATAAAAAATTTTGTTAAAAAAAATACTTTTTTTAAAAAAATATAATATTTTTATTATATAAATGTTTGCTTTTTATAAGAGAATTTAAAATGTTTCAAAAAAAAATACCTGCAGGAATTAAAATACCAAATGATTTATATGCTATTGTAGAAATTTCAGCTTATTCTACTCCTATAAAATATGAATATAATAAAAAATATAATTTATTATCTGTAGATCGATTTCTTCCTACAACAATATTTTATCCTTGTAATTATGGTTATATTAATCAAACATTATCATTAGATGGAGATCCACTTGATATTTTAATCATTACACCATATCCTTTACAATCAAATGTAATAATACGATGTAGACCTATTGGTGTGTTAAATATGGAAGATGAAAAAGGAATAGACGAAAAAATTATTTCAGTTCCACATTCAAATATTACTGATGAATATAACAACATTTTTGATATTCGAGATATTTCAAAATCTTTAAAAAATAAAATAATATATTTTTTCGAAACTTATAAAAATTTAGAAAAAAATAAATGGACTAAAAACATCTCTTTAAAAAATTTAGAAAATGCCCAATCTATTATTTCACAAGCATATTTAAGATATCAAAAAAAAATATAACTTTTTGAAAGAATTATTTACTATGAGACTAATTTATGACTCGAATTTGTCAAATTACAAAAAAAATGTCTTTAACAGGTAATAGAAGATCCCATGCAATGAATGCCACAAAAAGAAAATTTTTTTTAAATTTACATAAGCATCGTCTTTGGGATCCTCAACAAAAAAAATTCATTACATTAAAGATATCAGCAAAAGGATTACGAATTGTTAATAAATATGGAATTTCAAAAGTTTTAAAAAAATATCTTCAAAAAAAATAAAATTGGACTAAAAAAATGGCAAAAAGTGCTAGAGAAAAAATAAAATTAATTTCTCAAAAAAATAGTGGACATTTTTATACCACAACTAAAAATAAACGTAATACACCGACGAAATTAAAATTAAAAAAATATGATCCTATTTTAAAAAAACATGTTTTTTATGTAGAAAAAAAAATTAAATAAATTAAATACACTGGAGATCTTAAATAAGATCCCCAAAATATATTTTTTATATTTTATATAAATATTTTAAATTTTTTTAAAAAAAAAATAACAAAAAATAAAGATTTTTTTAAAAAATAAATTAAATAAATTTTTATTACAGGAAGAAAAAATATTAATAAAAACATTCCTAATAAAAAAAAAATAGGTACTGAACATGAAACAAAAAAAATATCAGGCATAATTCGCATAAATAAAAAAAATAAAATATGTAACATTAATATTGGAAATAAAAAATATATACTAATTAATAAACTATATGAAAATATAAAAGAAGAAAATTTTACAATAGAGAAAATATAATTATAATTTAAAAAACATAATTTTAATGGTAAAAGTTGAAAACTTTTAATAAACATTTGTAAAAATAATATATGGCCATTAAAAGATAAAAAAAATAATATTACAACAATATTTAAGAAACGTGATAAAAATAAAGAATTAGATGATACATCTTTTTCAAAAATTGTAAAAAATGATAAACCTAATAAAGAACTAATTATTTCTCCTATTAAAAAAATAGAAGAAAAAATACATTGAACGATTAATCCCATTAAACAACCAATAAATATTTGATTTAAAAACAATAAAAAGATATCTATTTTTTCATGATTTTTAGAATGTAAAAATACAAAAAAATTAATTAAATAACTTGTTAAATAAAAAAATAAAAATTTTATTTTTTTATTAAAATAAATACTATTAAAAAATGGAACAAATATACAAAAAAAAAATAATCTTATCATAATTAATAAAATTTTTTTATTAATTAAAAAATTCACTATCATAAAATTATAATTTAAATTCATATTTTAATTACAATAGGAATATTTTGAAAAATAAAAATTATATATTCTAATATTCCTTTTAACATCCAAGGTCCAAAAAAAAGACTAGAAAAAAAAATAATCAAAATTTTAGGAATAAAAGATAAAGTTTGTTCATTAATTTGAGTTGATACTTGAAAAATATTTATTAATAAACCTACGCAAAGAATAGAAATTAATAAAGGAGAAGATAATAATATTATTGTTTTTATTGAATTTTGTAATAATTTCATAACTATTTCTTGATTCATAAATTCTCCAAATTTTTTTTAAAGAATAAAATTTAAAATTTAAAAAATAATAAAACATATTTTATATATATAATTTTTTAAAATTTATAAAAAAAAACTTTTAGACAATGATAATATTAATAAATTCCAACCATCACTTAAAACAAATAAAATTAATTTAATAGGCAAAGAAATTGTTGTAGGTGTAATCATCATCATCCCTAAAGACATTAAGACACTGGCTACAATTAAATCAATTACTAAAAATGGAAGAAAAATTAAAAAACCAATTTGAAATGCCGTTTTTAATTCACTAATCATATATGCGGGTAATAAAATGCGAAAAGGAATTTGAGATTCTTTTTCTGGATATTTATTTTTTGCTAATTTACAAAATAACATAATATCAGATTTTCGCGTTTGTTTCCTCATAAATTTATGAAATGGCTTTAATGAAAATTTAATAGCAGTAGAAAAATCAATTTGTTCCTGAGAATATGGAACATATGCATTATGATAAACTTTTTCCAATGTTGGTGACATAATAAAAAATGTTAAAAATAATGATAAACCAATTAAAATTTGATTAGGAGGTGCAGATGGAGTTCCTAACGCATTTTTTAATAATCCAAAGACAATAATAATACGAGTAAAACTAGTCATCATTAAAATGATGGCAGGAATAAAACTTAATAAAGAAAATATTCCAAAAGCTTGTATTGACATATTCCAAAAATCTAAAGAAGTATTAGAATTATTAAATAATGATGTAATAATTGTAGCATTTGCAATTTTTGGAAAAAAAAAGATATATATAGATAAAAAAAAAGATAATAAAAAATTCATAAAAATTAACCTAAAGCTAATAAAAAATCTAAATTGAAAAATGTTAAATTATACTATTTTAAATACATTATATTTTTTTTTTAATTACAGATGGTAATGTATATAAAAATGTAATATTTTTAGGTGTTACACCTAAAACTAATTTTACTTCTTTAATATTTACAATAATAATTTTTTGAGTGGATGAAATATAAAATTGATCTAATAAAACAAAAGAACTTTGTTGAGTAGATGATTTTATAACATTTATTTTAGTAATTAAAAAAAATAAGATCGTTAATAATAAAAAAATTAATACAATATAAAAATTTATTTTTTTGAAAAAAAAAATTTTATGAAAAAAATTTGAAAAAGTTTCTAAAATTATAAAGAAAAAATTTTTTATAGAATTATACATATTTATGTTTACCTTGAAAAAAATTTTATTATTATTTCGGATCTGCAATAATAGAAGTAATACGGATACCATATTTTTTTTGTATCATAACTAATTCTCCTTTCGCAATTAAATTTCCATTTACTAAAATATTTAAATGTTCTCCTTCTTTTTCTTTTAAAGAAATAATTGAACCTGATGATAAGGATAATAATTCTTTAATTGTAATATTTTTGTGTCCTAATTCAACAGTTATAGTGACAGGAATTTGCGAAATAATATTAATATTTTTGAAATCTTTTAATAATTTATCTTTTTTTTGTTGAGAATTTTTTAAAGAATTATTAACATCTTTATTAATAACGTTATTTTGATCATTAGAAATTGATTTCAAATTTGAATTATTAGAAATCATTTCATGTTCTATTTTTTTTTTCATAATTGAAGGTTGATTCATATTTGGTTTCTCTTTAAAAAAAAAATTATTATTTTTATTTTTTAAAAAATGAATAATTTTTATTGCACGATATGATTTGTAAATTCCATATTTTGCTAATAAAATTTTAACATTTTTAACATAAATAGTTACAACATCAATTTTTTTAATTAAAAAAATATCGTTAATTTTCCAATTTGCAATTTTATATAAAAAAATATTTTTTAAAATTAGTAAAACACGTAATTTTAAAAAAATTTTTTGAAGATTTTTATTTAGAATTGGAGATGTTAAAAAAAAAATTTTTTTTTTAGAAAAAATGTTTTTTTTATTGATATTAAAATTAAATGATTCAGTATTATTAAAAGATAATATACTAAAAAAAAAGAATTTTTTTTGTTGTGTTTTAATAAAAAATTTAACTATAAAATTACAATTAATATAATTATTTTTTTTTTGAATATCATCTTTTTGATTATTTTTTACAAAATTTTTAAAAAAAAATAAATTAAACACTTTAAAAATTAAATTACTTAAATAATTAAAAATTATTAATTCACTTTTAGTAATTTTTTTTTTATTATTTTCTATTAATTCATTTTTTTGTTGAGAAAACAAAATATTTAAAAAAAAATATACAATATTTTTTTCAATAAATAATTTTAAATAATTTTTTTTATTTTTTGAAAAATAAAATTTTTTCGATAAACATATGTTTTTTTTTTGATTCAATTCAGATAAAACTGAAATATTATATATAGTAAATTTAATTTTTATCAATAATTTAAATTTTTTTTGTAAACATTTTTCTAAAATGGAACTAATATTGCATAATTTATGTTCTAAAAAAAAAATTTTTTTGAAAATTTATAAAATTCTGTTTTTTTTTTAAAAAAACAGAATTTTCAAAAAAAAATTTTAAAAAATTTTCATATTTTTTAACATCACTTAAAAAATTTTTTTGTGATTTTTTACAAAAAAATTTTATTAATTTTAATTTTTTTATATACAAAATTTTTCCTTATTAAAATTTAAAAAATTTTTTTTATATATAATATTATATAATAACATATTTTATAAAGTTAAACTTTTAAGATTTTATTTTAATACGAAATATTAATAATTATTATTATAATAAAAAAAATTATTTTTTATTAATTATCTGAAAATGTTGATAAAGCGTTTCTTCTATACGATTTTTTTTTAAAAAAAAAATTTTTTTTTTTTTCTTAAAATATTTTTTTTCTAATATGTTCCATTTTTTAAAATGCACGAAGATACTCTTAATTTCATTTAAAAATTTTTTATTTTTTTTTTTTAAAATTTGAATTTTTTTTTTTTGTTGTACAATAATTTTTTTTAATATATCAAAAAAAAATTCAAAAAATCTTAATTGATATAAAAAACATCCAAAATTAATTTTTCTAAAAAAAATTTTTTTATATTCAAACAAATATTTTTTTATTTTTTTTAATTGCAAAAAATACTGTTTTTGAAGTGCTAATGATTTAGAAAAAATAAAAAATTTTTTTTGTAATTGTATTTTTTTTTGTTCTTTTAAAATTATAATCAAATTAATTGTTGAATTTATTTTCATTTCATATTTAACGAATTTTTAATTTATTTAATAATTTTTCTAATTGTATAATAGATGTACGATAAGAATAATTTAACAAAAAATCTTGTTGTAAAAATTTTTCTAAAAAAGGCCAAATTTTAATAGCTTGATCTAATAACAAATTTTGACCATTTGTATATGCTCCTAAAGTAACTAAATCTTTATTGGTATTATAACATGAAATTAACTTCTTTAAAAAAATTGAATTTTTTAAATGTTCTGGAGAAATAATTGAAGACATTAATCGACTAATAGAAGTTTCAATATCAATAGCTGGGTAATGTCCCGAATTAGCTAATTTATCAGATAAAAAAATATGTCCATCTAAAATAGATTTTGAAATATCTAAAATTGGATCATTATCCATATCTCCTTCAGTTAAAATTGTATAAAAAGAAGTAATAGTTCCTAATTTATTTTCTGAATTACCAGTGCGTTCAATTAACTCCGGTATTTTAGAAAAAATAGATGCTGGATAACCTCTAGAAATAGGAAAAGAACCTAAAGATAACGAAATTTCTCTATATGCAATTGCATATCTAGTTAAAGAATCACAAATTAATAAAACATTTTTATTTAAAGAACGAAAAAATTCTGCTAATGAAGTAGCATAAGAAGCAGCTTTTACTCGTAAAATTGGCGGAGAATCTGCAGAAGACACAATAATAATAGATTTTTTTAAACTTGTTACGTCTAAAACCTGACGTACAAAATCCAATACTTCTCGATTACGTTCTCCAATTAAAGCAATAATAATAATATCTACAGAAGAATGTCGTGTAATCATTCCTAACAATAAACTTTTTCCTACTCCAGGTCTAGCAAATATTCCAATTCTTTGGCCCCGACCAATTGTTAATAAACTGTTAATTGCACGAATACCGGTATCAAAAATTTTATTAATAGGTTGACGTTTTAAAGGATTAATTTGTTTATGATAAACAGTATTATATACAACTTCTCCTTTAAAAGAACCTAATGTATCTATAGGAATCCCTGTACTATCTAAAACTCTACCCAACAAACCATTCCCAAATGGAAAAATTTGTTTATTTTCAAAAAAACTTTGAGAATTATTTTTTATAAAAACTCGCGCTTTAGGGAAAAAATTATAAGTACAATCAAAAGCTATTAAAAATGTTTTTTTTTCTTGAAATCCAATAATTTCACAAGTAACCAAAAAACGTTTAAAATTTTTAAAACATTCTATATAACATATAGATCCAATTTCATGATGTAATCCAACTACTTCTAATACTAAATCATTAATACTAATTAAATATCCCGAAAGTATAAAATGAGGTAAAAATTTTATTTTATTTTTAAAATTATCCAATTCATAAAACCATGGATTTTTTTGAAATATCATATTATTTTTCCTTTTTTAAACCAGAAACACAATAAATTTGATTCCAAATCGCGGAAGTCGTAGAATCAATTTCGCATTCTTCAGTAATAATATAACAACTGTATATATCTATTTTTTCATCAATAATAATTTTCCAATTATACTTTTTAAAATAAAAATAAAATTTTTTTTTTACTAAAACTTCATTTGTAGGGTGAATTTTAATTTTAAAATTAAATAAAGAACATTTAATTGTTTCTAAAATTTTTGAAATTTTTCTTAATACAATACTCTTATCTGTTTTAATAACATCTAAAACTAAAAATTCTGCAATTTTAATCGAAATTTTTAATAATTTTAAAGAAATTGTTTTACTAGATATTTCAAAAGAATCTTTAAAATTTTTTATAAAAATTTTTAATTTTTTAACATCATCTTTTAAAAAATAATTAATATATTTTTTTTCTATTTGTTTAAGATTTTGAGAAGAAATTTTTTTTTTTTCTAAAAATTCTGAAGAAAAATAACATTTTTTATAACCATCAGAATATCCATCTTTATATCCTTTATAATATAAATTAAAAAATTTTTTATATTTTTTTTGTTCTTTTTTTTTTTTTTCTAAATTACAATAATTTTTAGACGAAATTGTAAGTATTTTTTTATCTTCTAAAATAGAAGGTATCCATTTTTTCCAATTTTTTTTTTAAAATTTTTCATTTTTAATCCGTTATAAAGTTAAAAATATAAATTAATTTATTTTTTTTTAAAAAATTATTTTTTCTTTTTAAAAGAATCTATAAACTTTAATGCATATTTTTTGCCTGAGTCTACAGTAGAAATCACATTAAATTTTTTAAAAATATCATCTAAAATTTTATTTAACATAGATAAACCAAATTTTTCTATACCAGAAAATTGTTGAATATTTTCAAAAATTTTAATACGTTTTTTTTCATGAAATAAAAAAAATATTTTTAAAGATAATTTTTTATTTAAATAAATTAATATAATACTAATAATAGAAATAGGTTCATGTTGTATGGCCAAAAAAATTTTCATGCTATCAAATGTATTTAAATAAAATATTTTATTCATAAAAATGTTTTTTAATTGATAAAAAGTTAAAATTTTTTCACTTTTTTTATCCCCTAAAGAATGTTTTAATAATGAAGAAACTTGATTAAAATTTTTAAAATTATAAACATGATAAATTTGAGAAATTTGTAAAAATTCTTTTAAAATTTTCTCAAAATTATTTAATAATTTAAAATCTATTTTTAACATTTCTTCTGTTAAAATCACAATTTCTTTTTGATCAAAATGATTTAATATTTCTGAAACTTTTTTATTATCTAATAATAACAAAAAAATTGCTATTTTTTGTAAAACATTTAATTGTTCCATAAAATTTTAATTATCCATTTTTTTAAACCAAACTCGAATAATTTTCGCAATTGTTTCCGAATTCATTTGTAAAATTTTATTTTTCATTTCTAAAACTTTATCATGAGAATTTTGAACATTTTCTTTTTTTAATATATTAACATCATTAGATTTTTGAAATATTTTTTTAGAATTTTGAGAAACATCTAAAACTTGTGTTTTATTTTTAATCTTAAAAACTTTTAAAAAAACTTTTAAAATTTTATGATAAAAAAAATAAAAAATAATAATTAATGTTAAAAAAAAAATTATTATTATACTATTCGCAAAAAAAACATTTTTTAAAAATAAAAAAATTTTCGTAAATGTACTTATTTTTTTTTTAAAAAATAATGTATTTAATATTTTAATAGTATCTCCTCGACTTGCAGAAAAAGGTACGATAGATGTAATAAAATTTTTAATCGTCTGTAATTCTAAATTTGTAAATGGTACTAAATCACCTTGAGAATTTTTATAATAATTTAAAACAATTTTTATTGATAATTTTTCAATATCATCTATTACAATATTATTCTGAAGATTATTCTTATTATATAAATATGAAATATAATTATTTTTTTTCTGTTTGTTTGTTTGAATTTTTTTTAAAAAAAAATTTGTTTTTTTTTTATTAAAAATTTTTAAATTTTCAAAAAAATTTTTTGAATTTTGAAACTCTTTTCTGTTTAATAAATTCTTATTATTATAAATCGATGCATTTTGTGAAAGATTAAAATTATTTAAATAATCTGGAACTAATGTTAATAAATTAGGATGCCTTTTTTTATGATTAAAAGAAACATTTTTTTTTTTTGATTGTAATGGTAAAAAATTTTTCGTTTCCACTATTACCTGTACTATAAAATTTTTTTCACCAAATAATGATTTTAAAATTTTAATAAGATAATTTTTAAATTTTTTTTCTATTTGAAGATTATATAATTTTTTAAAATAAAATAAATCATTATTTTTTAAATTTGGAAAAATAGTATTTAACATATGTCCAAATTGATCTACTATAACGATATCATTATATGTAAGTCCTGGTACACTATTTGAGATAAATTGTACAATTGAAGAAATTTGTAAATGATCTAATTCTTTTTTTGAGTTTAATGATAATAATACAGAAGCTGAAGGTTTTTTCTTTTTTTCAAAAAAATCTGACTCTTTAGGTAAAGATAAGTGTATACGAGCATTTTTAATTGGATACATTAATTGTAAAGTTTCAGATAATTCTCCTTCTAAACCTCTTTGATAATTAATAGTTTCATTAAATTGACTAATTCCAAATTTTTCTTTATCAAGAATTTCAAAACCATGTATTTTTTTAAAAAAATTTTTTTGATCTGCCAATTCAAAACGGATAGTTTGAAATTTTTTTTTTGGAACTAAAATAGAACCTGTTTTTTCTTCTAATTTATATGGAATTTTTAATTTTACTAATTTTTTTATTATTTCACTACCTTCTATATCAGTTAAATTTTTATATAAAATTTTATAATTATCTGCTCTAAACCAAAAAAAAGATACAATAATTATAGTAAAAAAAGATGTTAAAAAAATTAAAAAAAATTGAATATTTTTTAAAAAAAAAACAATAAAATTATTATAATATTTTTTTATATTTATAAAAAACAAATTTTTAAAATTTATCACATTTCTACCCTCTAAAAAAACAAAAATAATATATAATAAATCATAATTTTAAAAAAAATATTTATAATGTCAAAAAACACTTGATATATTTTTAGTTTAAAATATTATCATGATATTTAAATATAAAAAAATATAAAATTTAAAAAAATTTATTAATTATTTTCTTTTGGAGAAAAATTAACATGAAAAAAATTTATATCAAAATTCCAGAATTTTTTAAAAACAAACTTTACAATCAAAAATTACAAAACATAATTTCAAATCCTAAAAAAACTTTTAAAAATTTTTTAACTAAAGAAATTAATCAAAATTATTTAAAATTTTATAAAACAGAAAATAATCAAAATGATGTAACTTTAAAAAAATATATCGCTCACAATTTAGATAAATCATTAGATATGAGTCAAAAAGGAATTTGGATGAAAATTTTAGTTCAATTACGAAATAAAATTATTAACTCTTTTCAAGAATTAATGAATATTCCTTTATAAAAATTTTATTTATATATAAAAAATATATTTTGCTGGAAACACCAGCAAAATAATTTTTTTCAAAAAAATATAAATATTTTTTATTATTTTATATAATAAACATATTTTTTATAATAATTTAATTAACATTTTTTTTATTTAAATATACTTAATAAAAATATTACAAAAATATTTTAAAAAAAATTTTAACAATATATTAAATCAAATCTATTTTTTTTTTAAAAAAAAAATTTTCTAAATATGTAATAACAAAACTAATACGTTTTAAAAAATATTTTTTTCCTAATAAAAAGGAGATAATAGTTAAACTTGGAGTTGAAGTTTTTCCTGTAATACTAATGCGAATTAATTTAGCGAATTTTGAAAATTTTAAATTAAATTTTAACAATAATTGTTTAAATACATTTGAAACATTTTCAATAGACCAAAAAGATAAATTTAAAATATTTTTTTTCAAATTTAATAAAATTTTTAAATATTTTTTTTTACAATAAGTTTGAATATTTTTTTTAAAGTCTATATCAAAATCTAAAAAAAAATAATTATAAGATAAAATAAAATCTTCTATTGTATAATGTCGTTTCATAAAATGTATAATTAAATCTTTTAGAGGAAAATGTTTTAAAATTTGAATCTTATTTATAAATAAATATTTTTTAATATAAATCAATATTTTTTCAATATTTAAAGTATTTAAATAATAATGATTAAACCATAAAATTTTTTTCTTATTGATTATACTTGGAGATTTATTAATATTTTTTAAAGAAAAAAAAACTTTCATTTCTTTTAATGAATAAAATTCTTTTTTTTGATTTAACATTCCTAAACAAAATAAATAATTTAATATAGCTTCTGGAAGATAACCTTTCATACGATATTCTAAAATGCTAGACATATCATATCTTTTTGATAATTTTTGACCTTTAGGATTTAATATCATTGATAAATGAGCAAATTGTGGAATATTTCCTTTTAATGCATGAAATAAATTAATTTGACGTGGAGTATTATTTAAATGATCATTTCCACGAATAACATGAGTAATTTTCATATCTATATCATCAACAACGGCACAAAAATTATATGTTGGAGTACCATCTGTTCTTTGAATAATTAAATCATCTAATTCAGAATTTTGAATAATTATTTTTCCTAAAATTTTATCTGTAAAAGTTACTGTGCCAGTATGTGGATTTTTAAAACGAATTACATATGATTGATTTTCGGTAAAATTTTTTTTTTTATTTTTTCTACATTTTCCATCATAACGAGGTTTTTTACCTAATAATAATAAATTACTTCTTAATAATTCTAAACGTTCATAAGAACAATAACATTTATACGCTTTTTTTTTTTTTAATAATTTTTGAATTTCTATTTGATATTTTTGTAATCGTTGACTTTGATAAATTGGTTCTTTATTCCAATTTAAACCTAACCATGATAAACTTTCAATAATATCTAAAGAAGAATTTTTATTAAAACGTTGTTGATCAGTGTCTTCAATACGTAAAAAAAATTGTCCATTATATTTTTGTGCAAACAACCAAGAAAATAATGCTGTTCTCAAACCACCTAAATGTAAAAAACCTGTTGGACTTGGTGAAAATCTAGTTTTTATATCCATAAAAATCTCCTAAAATATATAAAAAATATTTAATATTTTTTATATTTTTTTAATAAAAAAACAAAAAAACATTGACTAACAAAATATCTGATTTACAATAAAGACATATTGGGTGATTAGCTCAGTTGGTAGAGCATCTCCTTTACACGGAGAAGGTCGGCGGTTCGAGACCGTCATTACCCAAAAAAAAATTTTATAGGGTCGTTAGCTCAGTTGGTAGAGCAGTTGACTTTTAATCAATTGGTCGCAGGTTCAAATCCTGCACGACCCACATTAAATAACATTTTTTTTTAATAAATTATTAAAAAATTCTTTTTCAGATAAAATAGTAATTTTTAATGATTTTGCTTGTTTAAATTTTTGACCATATTTTAAACCTATGATTAAAAAATTAATATTTTTTGAAATATAAGATTTTACAATTCCTCCATATTTTTCAATTATAGTACATATTTTTTCTTTTGACATTGTTAAAAATTTTCCTGATAAAACAAATTTTTTTTGATAAATCCATATTTTTGAAAAATCTTTCATATAAAAAGAATTAGAAAAAAAAGAAGAAATACATAATTTTTTTTTTAAAAAATAAATAATTTTTAAATTTTCTTTCGATTTTAAAAATAATATTATAGATGTAGCTATATTATGTCCAATTCCTTCAATTTGACATAAAATAGTATAATTTGAATTTAAAAAATTTCGAACAGATCCGAAAAAATTAGCTAAATTTTTTGAAACTACTTTTCCAACTAAAAAAATACCTAGAGCATAAATAAATTTGTTTAACATTACTATTTTAGATGAATTAATAGAATTCAAAATTTTTTTTGTAAGTATAATACCTATACCAGAAATTTTTTCAAATGATTGAATATTTAATTTATAAAAATCATCAGGTGTTTTTACACAACCTTTTTTTAATAATTTTTTAATAATTTTTAATCCTAAACCAGGCATATAAAGACCATTTTTTGAAACAAAATGTAATAAACGTTTTTCATTTTGAGCTTGACAAAAAAAACCTGCTGGACAATACATTAATCCTTCTTGTTCTAAATAAACAATTTTAGTATGACAAATGTTACAATAATATGGAAAAATAATTTTTTGAACTGTTATAGAACGTTTTTTTAATAAAACTTTTTCTATTTTCGGAATCACATCTCCAGCACGATATATTTTAACTATATCTCCAATATGTAATTTCAGTTCTAAAATTTTTTTTTTGTTATATAATGTTACTTTTTTAATTAACACTCCAGAAATAAAAACTGGTTTTAAAAAAGCGATAGGAGTTATTAAACCTGTACGACCAATCGAAAAATGAATACCGATCACTTTAGTTTCTACACTATGAGAAAAAAATTTTAAAGCATAAGCCCATTTTGGTGCTTTTTCAACGTATCCAATTTTTTTTTGTAAAATTTTTGAATTTACTTTAATAACAATACCGTCAATTTCATAATTTAAATCTAAACGTATTTTTGTTACCATTTGATAAAATTGAATAACATCATGTATTGTTTTACAAATTGAAAAAATTTTACAAATTGAAAAACCCCATTTCTTTAATAAAAATAGATTTTTATCATGTTTTTCTAAATTTAAAGAAGAATTAAAAAAATTACAACTATATGCAATAAATTGCAATTTTCTTTTTCGTGCTATTTCCGGATCTTTTTGACGTAAAGAACCAGAAGCTATATTTCTAGGATTAGAAAAATTTTTTTTTTTATGCAAAGAAGAAATTTTATTTAATAATAAAAAATCTTTTTTTTTAATATATATTTCACCTCTTACATCTAAAATTTTTGGTATTTCAGGAGATGATAAA
This sequence comes from Buchnera aphidicola (Tuberolachnus salignus), assembly GCF_900016785.1. Lineage (NCBI taxonomy): Bacteria > Pseudomonadati > Pseudomonadota > Gammaproteobacteria > Enterobacterales > Erwiniaceae > Buchnera > Buchnera aphidicola. Next base: position 44,497 of record NZ_LN890285.1, on the reverse strand, counting down.
ACAATTGGAATATTTGAAATCGTCATAATATTAATAGTAACATTTTCACCACTATATCCATTACCACGTGTAACGGCATGTGATAAAATACCATTATGATATATTAAACTAATCGCTAAACCATCAATTTTCAAATCACAAAAATATTCTATATCATTAAAGATAAAAAAACGTTTTTTTAACATTTTATCATATTTTAAAAAATCTTTAATACTCGAACCACTTAACAAAGATAACATTGGTGTTTTGTGTTCTATTTCTGGTAAATAAGAAAAATTATTTTTTTTAAAATTATAATTCGTATATTTTAATTTTTTTTCAAACTTATTTTCTTTTTCTAATTTTTTTAACATCATACATAATTGATCATATTTATAATCAGAAATAATTGAAGAATTTAAAGTATAATATAAATAATCATAATATTGAATTTTCAATTTTAATTTTAAATATTTTTTTAAAAATAATTTCATTATGACACCATCATATAATAATTTTAACTTTAAAAAAATTTATTATTAAAAAATATATTTTTTTAAAAAAAAGGATACTTGAATATGAATTTTTTTCACAATTTTTTACAAAAAAAAAATAAAAAAAAAAAAACATTAAGTATTTATGCGCCAATTACTGGAAAAATAACAAACATATTTTCTAAAAGAAAAGAAAATAATAAAAATGTTTATCAAATAATTATTCAACCTTTTAAAAAAATTATAACTGCACCTTTTCAAGGAAAAATTTATCAAAAATTTTTTTTTAAAAAAAAATTTTTTATTTTTTTAAATCCATATCTAAATATTTTTATGAAATTAATTATTAAAAAAGATATTATTCAAAAAAACAAAAATTATCAATTTTTCGCTCCTGAGATTAATGTATATACTGGAGAAACAATCCTGGTTCTAAATCTTAAAAAAAATCTGATTTCTTCTTTTATTCTAGTAATAATAAATATTGAATTAAACAATTTTTCTCCAAAAAAAATAATAAAACCATATACAATAATCAAATCAGGACAAACTAAAATTTTCACTATAAAAAATATTTTTTAATAAAACATAAATCTTTTTAAAACATTATTCAAAAAAGTTTAAATGTAACCATTTTTTTAATACTTTACTACGTAAACGATTTAATTCTAAACGTATTTCAATACCAGTAAAATTTTTTTTAAGATGATATGTTTTAACTGTAATTTGTTGAACTACGTTAAACATAGCTAATAAAAGTTCTCCTAAAGACATTTTACATTTTCTTGAAAAAAAAGATTTTTCATAATTTTTTAAATATTTTAAATGTTTTAATCGTTTCGGTTTTCTCCAAAGATCAATAATGTTAAAAAATTTAACAATATCTTCAGATTTTTGGACAAAAATGTTTTGTAAAAAATAATAAAAACCACACATAAAAACTGAAATTTTACGTATTTCTGTTGAGACTTTTAATCTTAAACATAAAGAATTTACTATTTCCGAAGATTTTTTATCAAAAAAAATAAATTTTTTTGATGATATAGATTTAGGACATATTTTAGAAAAAAATTGACATAAATATGAAAATCTAATATTAATATTTTTTGTACAGTAAGAGATACGCGCTAATTCTTTAAAAATAAATTGTCTTAAAGACATGTCAATAGATGGAAATGAAACTAATGTAACAGGATGCAATAAATGAAAAATTTCAGGACACACATATTTTAAAGCCTTACATTGATCTAAAACCATTAAAAAAACATGTGGATAAAAAGATTTCAATCCTTTTTCCATTTCTTTCCAAATTCGATCAGGTAATAAAGTATTAATATTCCTAGTTTTACAAATTAATTTCATCAAAGACAAAGTTTCTTTTGCAATAAAAAATCCTAAATGAAATAAATTAGCAGAAAAACGCGCTACTCTAAAAACTCGTAATGGATCTTCTTGAAAAGCTTTTGAAACATGTCTTAAAACTCTTTTTTTTATATCTAAACGACCAAAAAAAGGATCAATAAAATTTCCTACTTGATCTTGAGCAATAGCATTAATAGTTAAATCTCGTCTAACTAAATCTTCTTCTAATGTAACTTTTTTGGAAAAATTTATTTTAAATCCAGTATACCCAACACCATTTTTTCTTTCTGTTCTTGCTAATGCATATTCTTCTCGAGTCAGTGGATGAATAAATACTGGAAAATCTTTTCCAACTTGCAAAAAATTTTTTTTAATCATTTTTTCAGGAGTACTTCCTACTACTACCCAATCTCGATCATGTATCGGTAGTCCTAACAAAGAATCTCGAATTGCTCCACCTACTAAATATATTTTCAAAACAACCTCTAATTTATCTTTTTAATTTTTTAAAAATTTTTTTTAAAAAAAATTATATTTGAGAAATTGTCCATTTTGGATTTACAAAAATTGAATTTGATACAAAAGAATGATATTTTTTTGATTTTAAATAACCAGTATATGCAATCATAGCGGCATTATCCGTACAAAATTTTTTTTTTGCAAAAAAAATATTTCCATATAGACTACTCATTAATTTTTTAAGTTGATATCGTAATACTAAATTTGAACTTACACCACCACATACTACTAAAGTATTCAAACCTGTTTTTTTTAATGCATATTTACATTTTAATACTAGAGTTTCAATCGCCGCATCTTCAAAAGCTTTAGCAATATTTGCTTGGTTTTGAAACGTTTTTTGACTAGTTTTAATAATGTTTTCAGTATAAGTACGTAAACCTGAGAAACTAAAATTAAAATTTAATGATTTTATCATTGGTCGAGGAAAATAATAATTACTTTTTTTCCCAAATTTTGCTAATTGAGATAATTTTGGTCCTCCCGGATATTTTAAATTTAATTGTTGTGCAACTTTATCAAAAACATTTCCTACCGCATCATCTAAAGTTTCTCCTAAAATTTTATACTTTCCAATTTCAAAAACATAAATTAATTGAGTATTTCCTCCTGATACTAATAAACTCAAAAATGGAAATGTTGGTTTATTTTTTTGTAACATAACTGAAAAAATATGTCCCTCTAAATGATTAACCCCAATACAAGGAATATTCCATGAACATGACAAAGTACATCCCATAGTGGCACCAACTAATAAAGATCCAATTAACCCTGGACCCGCTGTATATGCAATTAAATCAACAATTTTTTTATTTTTATTATATCGAACATGATATTGTAATTTTTTTATACTTTTCTGAATTAAAAAAATTAATTGATTTATATGTGATCGAGCTGCTAATTCAGGTACTACTCCCCCAAAACAAGAATGTACAATGTCTTGATTTAAAGTCTTATCATAAATTAAACCATGTTTATTATCATATATTGCAACTGAAGTATCATCGCAAGATGTTTCAATTCCTAAAACTCTCATTGTTTTTTCCTAAATATTATGCTAAAAATATATAATACTATATTTCATAAATAAACAATAAAAATATTTTTTTTAAAAAAAATATATTTATTTTTTATAATAAAATTTATCTTTTAAGGGAAATTATGCCTATTATTAAAATTCGAGACAATGAACCATTCGATGTAGCTTTAAGAAGATTTAAACGTTCTTGCGAAAAAGCTGGAATATTAGCTGAAATTCGTCGTAGAGAATTTTATGAAAAACCGACGACAAAAAGAAAACGTGCAAAAGCATCTGCTATTAAACGTTTAACAAAAAAATTAACACGTGAAAATTTAAAACGTGTTCGATTATATTAAAAAATTTTTTTAATTTATAATATGATATTTTTATTTTTTTATTCAATATTATATAACATTAAGATAAAAATTATCCAATATGACTGAAAAAATACCAAAAATTTTTATTCAAGAATTATTAGAACGAACAAATATCATAGATTTAATCGGAAATCGTATCATATTAAAAAAAATGGGTAACAATTATCATGCATTGTGCCCTTTTCATCAAGAAAAAACTCCTTCTTTTGTTATTAATAAAGCAAAACAATTTTTTTATTGTTTTGGATGTAATATATATGGAAATTCAATTGATTTTCTTATGAAATATGAAGGATATAATTTTTTAGAAAGTATTTATCATTTAGCTTCTTTACATAATTTAAAAATACCATATAAAAATTTAGATTCTTATGAAAAAAAAAAATATTTAAAAATTAATATTTTACATACTATTTTAAAACAAGTATGTAAAATTTATTCACAAAATTTATTTTATACATCTAATATTCATGCATTAAAATACTTATATCATAGAGGAATTAATAATTTTATTATAAAAAAATTTTCTTTAGGATATGCTTCAAATGATCAAACTCAAATCCAAAAATTTTTTAAAAAAAAAAAAATTAATACTAACATTTCTGAAGAAACAGGATTAAGTACAAACAAATTAATTTCAAAGAAATATGATCGTTTTCATCAAAGAATCATTTTTCCTATTCGATCTCAATATGGTAAAATTAATGGATTTGGAGGACGTACATTAAATAAAAATTTATTTCCAAAATATCTTAATTCTCCAGAAACTTTAATTTTTTCTAAAAAAAAAAATCTTTATGGAATATATGAATTATATCAAATTAATCCACATCCTCCTTTTTTAATAGTTGTAGAAGGATATTTAGATGTTATTTCTTTAAACCAATATAATATTCCATATGTTGTTAGCATTATGGGAACGAATTTAAGTGAATATCAAATAAAATCTTTATTTCAAATCAGCCCTAACATTATTTTTTGTTATGATGGTGATAAAATAGGACAACAAGCTCATTGGAAATCATTATTATCAATATTACCTTATTTATCTGATGACCGAACTATTAAATTTATAATTTTACCTAATACCGAAGATCCAAATAGTATCATTATTAAAGAAGGAACTCAAAAATTTTTATTACGCATTAAAAAATCACAAAGTTTTTATAAATTTTTTTTTAATTATTTTATGAAAAAAATACCCTTAAATTCTATTAATTCTAAAATAAAATTTAGTAAAACTGTTATACCATTAATTAAAAAAATTCCAGGAAAAATGATACGATTATATTTAAGAAAAATTTTAGGATATAAAATAGATTTTTTAGAATCAGAAGATTTAAATGCAATAATTAGTTTTAAACACAAAACGTTGCAAACAAAAAAAAAAATAATAAAAAGAACTACAATGAGATTATTAATAAGTTTAATTTTACAAAATCCTAAATTAGTAAAAAAAATTTCTAATTTAGAATATTTAAAATCTTTTCATATTCCCGGAATATCTATTTTTATTAAATTAATTCAATATATTATTCAAAGTCCTCAAATTAAAATAGGACAATTATTAGAATATTTTAGAGATACTCAGCATGAAAATATATTTAAAAAATTATTAAGTTGGGACAATATGATTGCATCTAATCAAATTAATCAAACATTTTTAGACCTATTACATAATCTTGAATTAAAAGAAATAGAATATCAATATAATTTATTAATCCTGAAAGAAAAACGTAAAGGACTAAGATTGTCTGAAAAAAAAAAAATATGGAATTTTAATAAAATGTTAACTTCTACTATACAAAAAAATAAATAAAAAATATTATATTTTTTTCTATTTTTCTTGAAAATTTTTAAATATAGTATTTTATTAATTTTATATATATTTTACATTAAAATACTTATATATATTTTAAAATATTATATTAATATAATTTAACGTTTTATAATCAACTCATTAATCATAGTGGATGTCATCTTATGGAACAAAAACCTAAATCACAGTTAAAATTACTTGTTTTACATGGAAAAGAACAAGGTTATTTAACATATTCTGAAGTAAATGATTATCTTCCAAATAATATAATTGATCCTGAACAAATTAAAGATATTATTCAAATGATTAATGATTTAGGAATACAAATTGTTGAAGAAGCACGTGATGCAGGAAATTTAATTTTAAATGCTCCCCCAACTGATGTTGAAGAAGATGTAGCAGAGACTACAGAAAGAGTTTTATCGCAAGTAGAAACAGAATTAGGTAGAACAACAGATCCAGTGCGTATGTATATGCGAGAAATGGGAACAGTAGAACTATTAACTCGTGAAGGAGAAATTAATCTAGCAAAAAGAATTGAAGAAGGATTAAATCAAATACAATGTTCAATGTCTGAATATCCAAAAACTATTTTACATTTTTTAGAACAATATAAAAAAGTGGAAAAAGGATTTATAAAATTGTCAGAAATAATTACAGGCTTTATCGATATCTCTTTTACTCCTGAAATAAACTTAATAATTCCTACATTATCAAAAAATTCAACATCTAATGAATTAAAAATTAAAAATCAAAATAATTTTCATTCTATAAATTCTGAAATTTCAGAAGAAAATGATAATCATATTGATCCTATTGTAGCAAAGAAAAAATTTCAAAAATTACGAAAACAATATTTTTTAACTTATCATATTATTCAAAAAAAAAAAAGAAACCATAAAGATTCTATTAATGCTATTTCTAAATTATCAAAAATTTTTACACAATTTCGATTAGTACCTAAACAATTTGATTTATTAATCCAACATTTGCAAATTGTAATTACAAAAATTAGAATGCAAGAACACTCATTAATGAACATTTGTGTTGAAATTTGTAAAATGCCTAAAAAAAAATTTTTAATAATTTTTAGAAATAGAACAACTCAAACGGATTGGATATCAAAAATTTTAAATTATAAAACTGACTGGTCAAAAAAAATATATCAATATAAAATAAAAATTTTTGAAAAAATTAATAAATTATTATCAATAGAAAAAAAAATAGGATTAACAATTTATCAAATTAAAGATATTTATAAACGTATATCTTTAGGAAAAACAAAAACAAAACGTGCTAAAAAAGAAATGGTAGAAGCTAATTTACGATTAGTTATCTCAATTGCTAAAAAATATACTAATCGTGGATTACAATTTTTAGATTTGATACAAGAAGGAAATATTGGTTTAATGAAAGCTGTGGATAAATTTGAATATAGACGAGGATACAAATTTTCTACATATGCTACTTGGTGGATTCGACAAGCTATTACGCGTTCTATTGCAGATCAAGCTCGAACTATTCGTATACCAGTACATATGATAGAAACTATTAATAAACTTAATCGAATTTCACGTCAAATGTTACAAGAAATAGGAAGAGAACCTACACCAGAAGAATTATCAGAAAAAATGTTAATTCCAGAAGACAAAATAAGAAAGGTACTAAAAATTGCTAAAGAGCCAATTTCCATGGAAACTCCTATTGGAGATGATGATGATTCACATTTAGGAGATTTTATAGAAGATACAAATTTAGAACTTCCTTTAGAATCCGCAACTTCAGAAAGTTTAAAAACTATTACTCATAATGTCTTAGCAGGATTGACTGCTCGAGAAGCAAAAGTTTTACGTATGCGTTTTGGAATAGATATGAATACTGATCATACATTAGAAGAAGTCGGGAAACAATTTGATGTAACACGAGAACGAATACGACAAATTGAAGCAAAAGCGTTAAGAAAACTACGACATCCTAGCCGATCAGAAATATTAAAAAGTTTTTTAGATGATTCATAAGAAAAATATTTGAACTTTAAAAAATTAAAATAAAAAATTTAAATATATAAAATTTTTTATAATATACGAATAAAAACATGTATTAAAAATATTATTATTACACGTTAAAAAAATATTTTTTCAAATCAAAATATTTATAATTTAAATATCTAAAAAAATATCTACTTCCTTATAGATATTTAAGAAACTATTTATTTAAAACATTTATTTGATATTTTAATAGAATGTAAATGCAAAAATTTTTCATATACATTAAATATAAAATTTTTAATTTTATATATATTTTAAAAATAATATTATAAAAATATTTTTTGAAAAATTTAAATAAATTTATTTAATTTATAATAAAAACAAAAATTTAATAAATATTTTTAAAAATATAAAAATTAAAATATTTTACTTATTTAATAAGAGAATTTTTGCATTTTTTAATGATTCCTCAATTCGTTTTAAAGAAGAACCTCCAAAAGAATTTTTTTTATTTAAACATGATTTTAATGTTAAAACTTTATATACTGTTTGATCAATTTTTTTATGATATTTTTGTAATTCTTTTAATTCAAGATTTTCTATTGGTTGTTTTTTTTGTATAGCATATATTATAATCTGACCCACTATATGATGAGCTTCTCGAAAGGGTACATTTTTTTGAACTAAATAATCAACTAATTCTGTAGAATTACTGTATCCTTCTTGTACTGCAATTTGACATTTCTGTACATTAATTTTAAAATTTTTTAAAACTAAAGAAGAAATATCTAAACAACTTTCCCACATATCTAAACTTAAAAATAAATGTCTTTTTTCTTCTTGTAAATCTTTATTATAAGACAATGGTAAACCTTTTAATAAAGTGCAAACAGAAAATAAACAACCATATACTGTACTGCAACGTCCACGAATTAATTCTAAAATATCGGGATTTTTTTTTTGAGGTAATAGCGAAGAACCAGATGTGATATTATCTTCTAATTCTATAAAATTTGCTTCATTAGTATTATAAAAAATAAAATCTTCAGAAAAACGTGATAAATGCATCATACTAATTGAAGAAACAGATAATAATTCAATAATAAAATCACGATCAGATACACTATCTAATGCATTATTAGTGCAAGTTTTAAAAGACATAAATTGAGCTAATTTATGACGATCAATTTCCCAAGAAGTACCAGAAATAGCACCAGATCCTAAAGGTGAATAATCTAAATTTGACAAAGCATGTTTTAATTTAATATAATCTCTTTCTAACATTTCAAAATAAGCTAAACACCAATAAGAAAACGTAATCGGTTGAGCTCTTTGTAAATGAGTATAACCAGGAAAAATTACATTTTGATACAATTCAGCAACATTTAAAAATGATGTTTGTAATTTTACAATTTTTTTAAATAATATTTTAATTTTAGTTTTACACCATAATTTTAAATCTGTTGCTATTTGATCATTTCTACTACGTCCTGTATGCAATTTTTTTCCTAAAATACCAATTTTTTCAATTAATTTTTTTTCTATCCAACTATGTACATCTTCTGAATTAAATATATTTTTTTTTTTTATATTAATAAATTCTTTTTCAACATCATATAAACCAGTTTCTATAATTTTTTGTTCTTGAATAGTTAATACTTGAACATCACATAAGATTTTTGACCATGCAATAGATGAAAAAATATCCTCATGAAATAAACGATAATCTATTTCAAAAGAATTATTAAATTTTTCAAATTTTTGATGAGATTTTTTTGTAAATCTTCCACCCCATAAATTCATATATTTATTCCTATTCTTAATAACAAAAATAATAAATAATTATTTTTTAAAATTATGACTTAACGCACGTAAACGTGATGATAAAGAAAATAATTGTATAAAACCATGAGCATCTTTTTGATTATACACAGAATCTTTTCCAAACGTAGAATATTCAGAAATATATAATGTATTTGGGGATTGTTTTTTTAAAACGTTAATTGTTCCTTTATACAATTCAATTAATACTTTTCCTGTTATTAAATCAGAAAAAACTTTAGAAGAATTTTGTAATGCATCTCGTAATGGCGTAAACCATTGACCATTATAAATTACAGTAGACATTTTTAATGCTACAATGTGTTTCCAAGTATAACTATCATGATCTAAAATCAATTCTTCTAATGCTCGTAAAGCATAAAAAATAATAGTTCCTCCAGGAGTTTCATAACATCCCCGAGACTTTAAACCTATTAAACGATTTTCTACGATATCTATACGACCCACAGCATGTTTAGCGCCAATTTTATTTAACTTTTTTAAACATTTATATGGAGAAAAGGTTTCATCATTAATTTTAACGACCCGTCCTTTATACAAATGTAATACTATTCTTTCTGGAACATCTGGAGCTTTTTGAGGAGACTGAGTCCAAGACCAACAATGTTTATTAGACGAATTCCAAGTATTTTCTAACACTCCTCCTTCTGTAGAAATATGAAAAACATTTTCATCTTTACTATAAATTTTTTTGGAATTTACAGTAGTAAAAATTTTTTTTTCTTTTAAATAATTTAATAAATCTTCCCGAGAACGAAATTTCCATTCTCTCCACGGTGCTAATATCTTTAAATCCGGAGCCAAAGTTGCATATGCCATTTCAAAACGTACTTGATCATTTCCTTTACCAGTTGCTCCATGACAAACTCCAATAGAATGGATCTTTTTTGCAAACTGAATTTGAGCTTGAGCAATTAATGGACGAGATATTGCGGTACCTAATAAATATTTACCTTCATACATAGCGCCAATACTTAACATTGGAAACACAAAATTTTCTACAAAAGTATTTCGTAAATCTTCTATATGACAAGCATATGCACCAGAATTTATAGCTTTTTTTTCGATATCATATAAATCTTTTCTAGATTGACCTATGTCCGCGACAAAAGCAACTATATTAAAATTATATGTTTCTTGTAACCAAGGGATAATCGCGGATGTATCTAATCCTCCCGAATAAGCTAATACAATAGTATTTTTCTTATATATTTTATTCATCTTTAAAAATCTCCTAAAATTTACAAAAATATACTTAATATATTTTAAAAAAAAATTTTTTTAAAAAAAAATTGATTAAAATTTTATAAATTAAAAGATTTTTATTTTTTATATTAAAAATTAAAAAAAACTTTTATTTTTTTTAAAAAATGATAAATTATAATAACATTTTTTCTAATTTATTTAAGATTTTTGAAAATAAATATATTCGGTTTAAAGTATATATATGAAAATGTAAAATATTTTTCTGTAACAACTCAAAAATTAAATTTGTTGCAACCTGAATACTATATTCTTCAAATTTTTTGGGACAATTTTTATATTTTGAAAAAAAATATAACATTTTTTCAGGAATGTGAACATTTGTTAATTGTGTAAAATGTATTAATTGTTTAAATGATAATATTGGTAAAATACCAGGAATAATTTTTAATTTAATATTCGATTTCTTACATTTTTTACAAAACAATAAAAATTTTTCTACACTAAAAAAAAATTGAGTAATTGCAGAAGAAGCACCTAATTTTTCTTTATTTTTCAAATTTTTTAAATCTTCAGACATATTTTTAGATTCTGGATGTATTTCTGGATATGCTGCAACAATAAACTGAAAATTATTCACATTTTTTAAAATTTTTATCAAATCTGTAGCATATAATTGAGAATTTTGAGAATATTTTAAAATATCTCCTCGTAATACAACAATTTTTTTAATATCATATTGAGAATATTTTTGAGCAATTTGAATAATTTCTGATTTTTGAAAATTAATACCAGTTAAATGAGGAAAAACTGGAATATGTGTATTTTTTAATAAAATAGACAATATTTTTTCTGTATAACAATAATTTGTTTCTTTTGCGCTATGTGTTAATGAAAAAAAAAGAGGATTTAAAAATTCTAATTTTTTAATGATTTTTAATAAAATTTGTATTTCTTTTAAATTTTTCGGTGGAAAAAATTCAAACGAAAAAAAAAGTTTATTTTTTAAAATATTTGTATTAAATAAAGAAGAAATTATATGATGACTGTTTTGAAACATTATATTTTACATCTCCAAAAATAAAAACTATACTAATATTTTATATTTATTTATAATTACATTTTTTAAAAAAAATTATTAATTAATAAAATTTTTATTATCATATAATAATATTTTTTTTAAATCAATTTTTAAATTTCTTTTTAAAAAAAATTATTTATTATCTTAAAAATAATTTTTTCTTTTTTTAATATTAAAAATATTTTTTAATCTTAAAGAAATAAAATATTAAAAATTAAAAAAATAGTTGACTTTTTTTATAAAAAATTTAATAATAAAAAATATTAATATTTTTAAAAAATTTTTAAAAAATAAATTTTTTTTAAATATGTTTTAAAAAATATAAAAATGCCGGTTTAGCTCAGCAGGTAGAGCAACTGACTTGTAATCAGTAGGTCACCAGTTCGATTCCGGTAACCGGCATATAAAATATTTGGTGGGATTCCTGAGTGGTTAAAGGGAGCAGACTGTAAATCTGACGTCATTGACTTCGAAGGTTCGAATCCTTCTCCCACCATCAAAAATAAAATTATATTATAATCAAAAAAATAAGCGGATATCATATAAAGGCTATTATCTCAGCCTTCCAAGCTGATGATGCGGGTTCAATTCCCGCTATCCGCTCCAAGAAAATATTTGCTGATATGGCTCAGTAAGGTAGAGCACATTCTTGGTAAGAATGAGGTCCCCAGTTCAAATCTGGGTGTCAGCACATATTCAAAAATATAATATAAATATTCTTCCAATATTTTTCTTTTTTCTGTTATTAAAATCCATCAAAAAAATATATAATAATTTAAAATATCAAAAATATATTTTTATAATTTTAAATTTTTTTATTATTTAAAAAAATATATAAAAAATTTTATAAATTATATATAAAATATATTATATTTTTTAATACTAATATAAAATAAAAAATTTTTTAAAAAATATATTTATTATATTAAAATAGGTGCCATTGTATGGATTTACAAAATATACAAAAATTTTATACTCATTATTCAGAAAAAATTAAATGGCTTTTTATTATTATTTCTACGATTATGATAGTAATAGGAAATATATATTTTTACAATTTTACAAATATTTTTTTAAAAATTTTATTTAATAGTATCTTAAGTATATTAAATATTACTATATTTTTTTTTACAAAATTTTTTAAAAAAAATATTAAAATTTTTCACGAAACAAAAAATGAAATACGAAATATTACATGGCCAAACAAAAAAGAAACATTCAAAATTACAATAGTAATTTTATTTATTATTCTAATTACATCGAGTGTTTTATGGGTGCTTGATAATATGTGTTTACGAATTATTTCTTTTCTCATTCAAATAAGACCATAAAAGATAATGTGTAACTCAAAAAAAAAATGGTATGCTATACAAGCTTTTTCTGGATACGAAAATACTGTTGCACAATCTATTCAAGAATATGTTCAGACTCATCATATCACAAAAGAATTTGGAAAAATTTTAGTTCCTTCTGAAGAAGTAATAGAAATTAAAAAAGGACAACGTAAAAAAAGTGAATATAAATTTTTTCCAGGATATATTTTAATACATATGATAATGAATAATACTAATTGGCATATTATTAGAAATTTACCGAAAGTAACAGGATTTGTAGGGGGAGCACCAGATAAACCTACCCCAATTAATAAAAAAGAAATTAAAAAAATCTTAGAAAAATTAAAAAAAATTGATAATAAACCACGACCAAAAATAATTTTTGAACCAGGAGAAACAATTCGAGTTAAAGAAGGTCCCTTTGCAGATTTCAATGGTATTGTAGAAACAATAGATTATGAAAAAAATCGATTAAAAGTTTCTGTTTCTATTTTTGGTCGTTCTACTCCTGTAGAATTAGATTTTTCTCAAGTAATAAAAAATTAAAAAAAATATATCTTTTTTTTAAAAAAAAATAAGGAAGTTTTATGAAAAAAAAAATAAATTCTTATATTAAGTTACAAGTATTATCTGGAATGGCTAATCCTAGTCCACCCGTAGGGCCTGCATTAGGTCAAAAGGGAATAAATATTATGGAATTTTGTAAAGCGTTCAATTTAAAAACAGCTAATTTAGAAAAAGGAATTCCAATTCCTGTAATTATTACTTTATATCATGATAAATCTTTTACGTTTATTACTAAAACTCCTCCCGCATCTATTTTACTAAAAAAAATAACAAATTTAAAAAAAGGATCAAACAAACCAAAATTAGAAATTAAAGCAACTATTACAAAAACACAACTATATGAAATAGCAAAACAAAAAATTCAAGATATGACGGGAGCTAATCTCGAAAATATAGCTCGATCTATTGAAGGAACCGCCAAATCAATGGGTATAAAAGTTATAAAGGACTAAAAATTATGAAATTTTCTTCTAAAAGACATCAAAATAACACAAAAATGTTAATTAAAAAAAAAATTTATGATATTAAAGAAGGAATAAAATTTTTAAAAAAATTTAAAAAAACTAAATTTTCAGAAAGCGTAGATTTAGCATGCCAAATAAATATTGATCCAAAAAAAACTGAACAAAATATTAGAGGTACAATAATTTTACCTCATGGAACTGGGAAAACTATTAAAATAGCAGTTTTTGCACCTGAAGAAAAAAAAAAAATTGCTCTTCAATCTGGAGCAGATCTAGTAGGTTTAGAAGATTTATTAGAAATTTTAAAAACACAAAAAAAAAATATTGATTTTGTATTAGCAACACCGGAATCAATGAATTTTGTAAAAAATTTAGGACCAATATTAGGTCCACAAGGACTAATGCCAAATTATAAAGATGGAACTATTACAAATGATTTACCACAAATTATACATAATTTAAAAAAAGGAACAATTAAATATAGAAATGATAAAAATGGTATTATTCATAGCTCAATTGGAAAAATTCAATTTCCTCTTGAAAAATTATATGAAAATATATTATTTTTTTTAAAACATATTAAAAAATCTAAACCAAATCAATTAAAAGGTTTTTATTTTAAAAAAATTAACTTATCTACTACTATGAGTCCTGGGATCATTATTAATCATTTATCTATTTAATACATTTGTAATTTTTAAAAAATTTTATATTAAAAAAAATTTTTTATTAAAATCATAAAAAACATATTAATTGAAAAAAATTTATAATATTTAAATTTTATAAAATAATAAAAAATTTTGTAAAATATTAAGAAAATATTAATCATAGAGAAAATAATAATGGTTTTAAAATTAGATCAAAAAAAAAAAATCGTCCAAAAATACAACAAAATAGCAAAAAAAGCACTGTCTATAATAATCGCTGATATTTCTAAATTAAAAGTTAATGAAATTAATTATTTACGTAAAAAAACGAGAAAAAAAAATATTCAAATTTCTGTAATTCAAAACTCTTTATTAAAAAAATCATTAATTTCTACACCTTTTGAAAAGTTAAATAATATTTTAAAAGGTTCTAATTTAATTGCTTTTTCTATGGAACATCCTGGTAGTGCAAGTCGTATTTTTTTAAAATATCAAAAAAAAAATTTAAACTTCGTAATTAAAACTGCATTTTTTGAAAAAAAAATACTGTCTAATTCTGAAATTTTAAAACTTTCTTTAATGCCTACATATCCAGAAGCATTACAACAATTTTTGTTTTTATTACAAGAAATTAGTATTCGAAAATTATTACGAATTTTTTTATCTATTTTACAACAAAAAAAAATAAAGAAAAAATAATTTTATATAAGAAATTTTTTAATATTCTACATGATCATAAGGAAAAAAATTATGTCTTTGACTACTGAAGAAATCATTACAGCTATTTCAAAAATGTCAATTACTGATGTAATGTCTTTAATAACGAAAATAGAAAAAAAATTTGGAGTTTCAGCTATTGCTCCCATACAAAATTCTCAAACTACGGAAACAAATATTAAAGAAGAAAAAACCGAATTTAATGTAAAATTAATATCTATTGGTCCAAATAAAGTTTCTGTCATTAAAGCTATTCGCGCTACAACTGGTTTAGGACTAAAAGAATCAAAAGATTTAGTAGAATCTGCACCGATTCTTGTGAAAGAACACGTCACTAAAGAAGAATCAGAAAATTTAAAAAAAATATTAATAGATGCAGGTGCGCAAGCCGAAATACTATAACTCAAAAAAATCTTTTAATACAAATTTTATTTTATTATATGTTGCTGGTGACGTTTAATATCACCAGCTATATTTTATGTTTTTATTATATTTATAAATTGTATTAATATAAAATTAAAAAATTTTTTAAAAACATATTTTTTATTTCACACATATTGTGACAAACAAAGTATATAAATTTTTTGTAATACTTGAGGCAAAAAATGATTTACTCAAATACTGAAAAAAAACGTATTCGAAAAAATTTTGGAAAACAAAAAAAAAATCTTAATATACCATATCTATTATCTATTCAAAAAGATTCTTATCAAAAATTTTTATATTTAGATTCATACAAGAAATCTGGTTTAGAATCTGCTTTTAATTCAATTTTTCCTATTAAAAGTTATAATTCTTTTGCTGAATTAAAATATATTTCTTATAATTTAGGAAAAAACATTTTTACTGTACAAGAATGTAGAATTAGAGGACTTACATATTCAGCACCATTGCGAGTCAAATTACAATTAATAATATATGAAAAAGATACATCAGAATCTTCTGTAAAACATATTAAAGAACAAGAAGTATACATGGGTGATATTCCTTTAATGACTAATACGGGAACTTTTGTGATTAATGGTACAGAAAGAGTTGTTGTATCACAATTGCATAGAAGTCCTGGTGTTTTTTTTGATAGTGACAAAGGAAAAACTCATTCATCAGGAAAAGTTTTATTTAATGCTCGTATTATTCCTTATCGAGGATCTTGGTTAGATTTTGAGTTTGATCCTAAAGATCATTTATATGTTCGTATAGATCGTAGACGTAAATTGCCAATTACAATATTATTAAGAGCATTAAATCTCAATACAGAGGAAATTTTAAATATATTTTTTAAAAAAGATGTTTTTTATATCCAAAAAAAAAAAATTAAAATGAATTTAATTCCCAAAAGATTACGAGGAGAAACCGCTTTATTTGATATTAAAAAAAATAAAAAAATATATATTGAAAAAGGAAAAAGAATTACTGCAAGACATATCAAAGAATTAGAAAAAGATCAAGTTAATTTGATTACAGTTCCAATTGAATACATGTTACAAAAAATTCTTATTAAAAATTATTTTGATAAAAAAACTAATAAAGTTTTAGTTACGGCAAATACGCAATTGTCTTATGAAATAGTTTCTTTATTAAAAAAATCAGAACATGAAACAATTGAAGTATTATTTACAAATGATTTAGACCATGGTTCATACATTTCTGAAACTTTAAAAATTGATACTACATATGATCGTAATACTGCTTTAATCGAAATTTATCGTATGATGAGACCTGGAGAACCTCCTACTAAAGAATCTACTGAACATTTATTTGATAATTTATTTTTTTCAATTGAAAAATATGATTTGTCTCCTGTAGGAAGAATGAAATTTAATCGTTCTTTACAACGCAAAGAAACTGTAGGCCCTAGTCTTTTAAACATACAAGATATTTTAGAAGTAATAAAAAAATTAATTTCAATACGTAATGGAAAAGGTGAAATTGATGATATTGATCATTTAGGAAATAGACGTATTCGTTCAGTAGGGGAAATGACAGAAAATCAATTTCGTATTGGATTAATACGAGTAGAAAGAGCAGTAAAAGAAAAATTATCTGTTGCAGATTTAGAAACTATTATGCCGCAAGATATGATTAATGCAAAACCAATATCAGCTGCTATTAAAGAATTTTTTGGTTCCAGTCAATTATCACAATTTATGGATCAAAACAATCCTTTATCCGAAATTACTCATAAACGACGTATTTCAGCTTTAGGTGTAGGAGGTTTAACACGCGAACGAGCAGGTTTTGAAGTTCGTGACGTACATCCAACACATTATGGAAGAGTATGTCCTATAGAAACTCCAGAAGGACCTAATATTGGATTAATTAATTCTTTAGCTGTATATGCTCGTACTAACCAATATGGATTTTTAGAAACTCCTTACAAAGTAATAAAAAAAGGAAAAGTAACAAATGAAATTCATTACCTTTCTGCAATTGAAGAAAACAATTATATTATTGCTCAAGCCAATACTCCTTTAAACACCCATCAAGAATTTAAAAAAAAATATGTAACATGTCGTCATAATGGAGAGTCTGGTTTATTTTTAAATAATTTAGTAAATTATATAGATATTTCAACTCAACAGATTGTTTCTGTTGGTGCTTCTTTAATCCCTTTTTTAGAACATGACGATGCTAATCGAGCTTTAATGGGAGCAAACATGCAAAGACAAGCTGTTCCAACTTTTCGTTCCGAAAAACCATTAGTAGGAACTGGTATTGAAAGAACGGTAGCAATTGATTCTGGAGTTACAGTACTTGCTAAAAGAGATGGAATAGTTCAATATTCTGATTCTTCTAAAATTGTTATACGAGTTTCAGAACAACAAAACAAATATAAAAAATCGAGAATAGATATTTATTATTTAAAAAAATATTTAAGATCTAATCAAAATACTTGCATTAATCAAATACCTTGTGTTTTTGTTAATGAAATTGTTCAAAAAGGAAATGTATTAGCTGATGGTCCTTCTACAGATTTAGGGGAATTAGCATTAGGTCAAAATATGCGAGTAGCTTTTATGCCTTGGAATGGGTATAATTTTGAAGATTCAATTTTAATATCAGAAAAAGTAATACAACAAGAACGTTTTACAACAATTCATATTCAAGAATTATCATGTATTTCAAGAGATACTAAATTAGGACCTGAAGAAATTACAGCAGATATTCCTAATATAAATGAATCTTCTTTATCTAAATTAGATTCATCTGGAATAGTATATATTGGAGCTGAAGTTAAAAGCGGAGACATCTTAGTAGGAAAAGTAACTCCAAAAGGTGAAACTCAACTCACTCCTGAAGAAAAATTATTACGCGCTATTTTTGGAGAGAAAGCATCAGATGTAAGAGATTCTTCATTACGAGTTCCTAATAGTATTACTGGAACTATAATCGATGTGCAAATTTTTACTCGAGAAGGTGTAAAAAAAGATAAGCGAACTCAAGAAATTGAAACAATGCAATTAAAGAACATTAAAAAAAATTTAAAAAAAGAATTAAAAATTTTTGAAAAAGATATTAAAACTCAAATTACAAAAATTTTTTCAAAAAATAATATTTCTCATCTAATTCCTACAGATCTTCCATTAGAAAAATATTTTAAAATTAAATTACCAAATCATTTAAAAATACAAAAAATATTATTACAATTAGAAAAACAATATTTTTTCTTGCAAAAAAAATTTAAAAAAAAATTATCAAAAAGAAATAAAAAAATCACTCAAGGTGATGAATTATCTCCAGGAATTTTAAAAATTGTAAAAATTTATTTAGCTACCCGTAGACAAGTTCAACCAGGAGATAAAATGGCGGGTAGACATGGAAATAAAGGAGTTATTTCAAAAATCAATCCTGTTGAAGATATGCCATATGACGATGAAGGTAATCCTGTTGATATAGTTTTAAATCCATTAGGTGTACCATCACGAATGAACATAGGTCAAATTTTAGAAACTCATCTTGGATTAGCAGCTAAAGGAATAGGAAATGTCATTAATAAAATGTTAAAAAAAAAAGAAAAAATAGAAAAATTACGTCATTTTATACAAACTGCTTATGATTTAGGAAATCACCCAGATCAAAAAGTCGACTTAAAAAAATTCTCTGACCAAGAAGTTCTTCAATTAGCTGAAAATTTACGTCATGGTATGCCAATTGCAACTCCAGTTTTTGATGGAGCTCAAGAACAAGAAATTAAAAATTTATTACATTTGGGAGGATTACCTCGTTCTGGTCAGATTACATTATTTGATGGTCGGACTGGAGAAAAATTTGAACAAGATGTTACTGTAGGTTATATGTATATGTTAAAACTTAATCATTTAGTAGATGATAAAATGCATGCAAGATCTACTGGATCTTACAGTCTTATTACACAGCAACCATTAGGAGGAAAAGCTCAATTTGGAGGTCAACGTTTTGGAGAAATGGAAGTTTGGGCATTAGAAGCTTATGGAGCTTCTCATACTTTACAAGAAATGTTAACTGTAAAATCAGATGACGTAAATGGACGAACTAAAATGTATAAAAATATTGTTAGTGGAAAACATAAAATGGAACCCGGAATGCCGGAATCATTTAATGTACTTTTAAAAGAAATTCGTTCTTTAGGGCTGAATATCGAACTAGAAAATGATTAACAAAAAATTTTTTAATGTTATTTAAAAATTTTTACATAATTCTCGTATACACTATCTTAAATTAACGAGACTCTATCCGTGAAAGACTTATTAAAATTTTTTAAAACTCCTAATAAAACAGAAGAATTTGATGCCATTAGAATTTCTTTAGCATCTCCTGAAATTATCCGATCTTGGTCGTTTGGTGAAGTGAAGAAACCAGAAACTATTAATTATAGAACGTTTAAACCTGAAAGAGATGGATTATTTTGTTCTCGAATTTTTGGACCTATTAAAGATTATGAATGTTTATGTGGAAAATATAAACGTTTAAAACATCGTGGAGTAGTATGTGAAAAATGCGGAGTTGAAGTAACGCAAAGTAAAGTACGACGTGATCGTATGGGGCATATTGAACTAGCTTCTCCTATTGCTCATATTTGGTTTCTAAAATCTTTACCTTCACGTATTGGTTTATTATTAGATATGCCTTTAAGAAATATTGAAAGAGTTTTATATTTTGAAGCATATGTTGTTATAGATCCAGGCTTAACTAATTTAGAAAAATGTCAAATTTTATCAGAAGAGCAATATTTAGAATCTTTAGAAGAATTTACTGATGAGTTTGAAGCTCAAATGGGAGCCGAAGCTATTCAAAAATTATTACGCAACATGGATTTAAAAAATATTTGTTTATCTTTAAAAGAAGAAATAAAAAATACACATTCCGAAACTAAAAGAAAAAAAATTACAAAACGTATAAAATTAATAGAATCTTTAATATTTTCTAAAAATAAACCAGAATGGATGATTTTAACTGTTTTACCGGTTCTTCCTCCGGATTTAAGACCTTTAGTTCCTTTAGATGGTGGACGTTTTGCTACTTCTGATTTAAATGATTTGTATCGTCGTGTTATTAATCGTAATAATCGTTTAAAACGTCTTTTAGAATTATCAGCACCAGATATTATAGTTCGTAATGAAAAAAGAATGTTACAAGAAGCAATTGATGCATTATTAGATAATGGAAGACGAGGAAGATCGATAACAGGATCTAATAAAAGACCATTAAAATCCTTAGCTGATATGATTAAAGGAAAACAAGGACGATTTCGTCAAAATTTATTAGGAAAACGTGTAGATTATTCTGGACGATCTGTAATTACTGTAGGTCCTTATTTACGATTAAACCAATGTGGTTTACCTAAAAAAATGGCATTAGAATTATTTAAACCATTTATATATGGAAAACTAGAGCAAAGAAATTTAGCAACTACTATTAAAGCAGCTAAAAAAATGGTAGAACAAGAAGAACCAATAGTATGGGATATATTAGATGAAGTGATTTGTGAACATCCTATTTTATTAAATCGAGCACCTACATTACATCGTTTAGGAATACAAGCTTTTGAGCCTATTTTAATCGAAGGAAAAGCTATACAATTACATCCTTTAGTTTGCGCAGCTTATAATGCAGATTTTGATGGAGATCAAATGGCTGTACATATTCCATTAACTAAAGAAGCTCAAAATGAAGCACGTTTGTTAATGATGTCAACAAATAATATTTTATCACCTGCAAATGGAGAACCTATAGTCGTTCCTTCTCAAGATGTAGTTTTAGGAATTTATTATATGACACGTAGTAAATTATATGCTAAAGGCGAAAACATGTTGTTATCAAACCCTAACGAAGCTGAAAAATTATACAGTTTAGGAATTGTGTCTTTACATGCATACATTAAAATACAAATCATAGAATATCAAAAAAAAAATAAAAATATTTCAATAAAATATAAAAAAATACAAAAAACTACAGTAGGAAGAGCAATTTTTTGGAATATTGTTCCACGAGGACTCCCATTTAAATTAGTTAATAAAAATTTAGATAAAAATGATGTTTCAACATTATTAAATTTATGTTATCGAATTTTAGGATTAAAGGAAACAGTAAAATTTGCAGATCAAATCATGTATATTGGTTTTTCATATGCTGCAAAATCAGGTACTTCTGTTGGTATTGATGATATGATTGTACCTATTGAAAAAGATCAAATTATTACAGAAGCAAAACAAGAAGTTTTAGAAATTCAAACTCAATTTCAATCAGGATTAGTAACTTCAGGAGAACGTTACAATAAAGTTATTGATATTTGGACTACAGCAAATGAAAAAGTAGCTAATGCTATGATGAAAAATATTTCTACAGAAAATGTGAATAATCAACATGGTATTACTAAAACGCAACCGTCTTTTAACAATATTTTTATGATGGCAGATTCTGGCGCAAGAGGTTCCGCGGCTCAAATTCGACAATTAGCAGGAATGCGCGGTTTAATGGCAAAACCAGATGGATCAATTATAGAAACTCCAATTATTGCAAATTTTCGTGAAGGGTTAAATGTATTACAATATTTTATTTCTACTCATGGAGCTAGAAAAGGATTAGCTGATACAGCTTTAAAAACTGCAAATTCTGGATATCTAACGCGAAGATTAGTAGATGTAGCACAAGATTTAGTTGTTACAGAAGATGATTGTCATACTAATAAAGGTATTACATTAACTTCTTTAATAGAAGGTGGAGATATTAAAGAAGCTTTACAAGATCGTGTGTTAGGACGTGTTACTATTACTGATATTTGTCAACCTCATACTAAAAAAATAATTATTCCTAAAAATACTTTATTAAATGAAAACTTATGTAATTTATTAACAAAATATTCTATTGATTCCATAAAAGTAAGATCAGTCGTAAATTGTCAAACCTATTTTGGAGTTTGTGCTACTTGTTATGGAAGAGATTTAGCTCGAGGAAAATTAGTAAAAAAAGGAGAAGCTATTGGAGTTATTGCTGCTCAATCTATAGGAGAACCAGGAACACAATTAACTATGCGAACCTTTCATATCGGAGGAGCAGCTTCTCGAGCAGCATCAGAATCTAATATACAAATACGATATAATGGTATTATAAATTTAAAAAATTCAAAATCTGTTATTAATTCTGAAGGTAAAATAGTTATTACAGCACGTAATGTCGAATTAAAAATGATTGATGAATTCGGAAAAACGAAAGAAAGTTATAAAGTACCATATGGTTCTATTTTATCAAAAGGACATGGAGAATCAGCTAAAGCCGGAGAAATTGTAGCGCAATGGGATCCACATACAATACCAGTAATTACAGAAGTAAATGGATATGTACAATTTGTTGATATGATAGAAGGACAAAGTATTACACGACAAGCAGATGAGTTAACAGGATTATCTTCTATCATCATTTTAGATGTTTCAGAACGTACTGTGATAGGTAAAGATTTAAGACCTTCTTTAAAAATTTTGACTAAAACTGGTGATAATATTTTAATACCAGGGACAGAAATGCCAGCACAATATTTTTTACCAGGAAAAACTATAGTACAATTAGAAAATAAAATGAAAATTACTTCAGGAGATATATTAGCTAAAGTACCTCAAGCTTCAAGTAGCACGAAAGATATTACCGGAGGATTACCAAGAGTAGCAGATTTGTTTGAAGCAAGACGACCAAAAGAACCTGCAATTTTAGCAGAAATTAGTGGTATTGTATCATTTGGAAAAGAAACAAAAGGGAAACGTCGGTTAATTTTAACACCTTTAAATAATCAAGATATATATGAAGTTATGATCCCAAAATGGAGGCAATTAAATGTATTTGAAGGAGAACGGATAGAAAAAGGAGACATCATTTCGGATGGACCGGAATCTCCACATGATATTTTACGTTTAAGAGGAGTGCAAGCAGTAACAAAATATATTGTACACGAAGTACAAGAAGTATATCGTCTTCAAGGAGTAAAAATAAATGATAAACATATTGAAGTAATAGTACGACAAATGTTACGAAAATCTACTATTATTAAATCTGGAAATTCTGACTTTTTGCCGGGAGAACAATTAGAATTTGCTAAAATTGTATCAGAAAACAAAAAATTAGAAAAAAAAGAAAAAAGTTTAGCTACTTTTTCAAGAGATCTTTTAGGAATTACTAAAGCGTCTTTAGCAACTGAATCATTTATATCAGCTGCTTCTTTTCAGGAAACTACACGCGTTTTAACAGAAGCCGCAGTTGCTGGAAAAAGAGATGAACTACGCGGTCTAAAAGAAAACGTTATTGTTGGACGACTTATCCCTGCAGGGACAGGATATTCATATCATAAAAAAAGATTAAAAAAAAAAAATAAAAAAGAACAAAAAATCCAAAAAAAAACTAATTTTACAATAAAAAAAAAACAATCTTCCTCAATTATTAGTGCTGAAGAAGCTTCTGCAAATCTATCGGAACTTTTAAATTCTGCCGATAATATAAAATAAAATTTTTTATTAAAAAGAATACAATATATTTAAAATATTTTATATCTTTTTTAATAAAAAAAAAATAAAGTTCATATATTTTTTATAAAAATTAAAAATATTATTTTTTTATTTTAATATCTTAAAATATATCGTTCAATCATTAGATGAGGCAAAAAATGCCTCATCATCAGCTTAATAAAATATATTCAAAATATACAAAAAATTATTTTATTTTTTTTCGAAGCATTTTAACAGCTATAACCATATTTTTTAATGAAAGAAGAGTTTCTGTCCAAGTACGTGTTTTTAAACCACAATCTGGATTAACCCACAATTTTGTATGAGAAATATTCTTTAAGGACTGAGACAATAATTTATAAATATTTTGCATTTTAGGTATCTCTGGTGTATGTATATCATATACACCAGGTCCAATAGAATTTGGATATTTAAATTTTTTAAAAAATTTTAACAATTCTATATCAGAACGCGATGTTTCAATTGTTATTACGTCAGCATCTAACGCTACAATAGAAGGCATAATATCTTGAAATTCACAATAACACATATGTGTATGAATTTGTGTGCTATCTTTAATATTTAAAGTACATAAACGAAAAGCTTCTGTAGCCCATTCTAAATATTGTTTATGTTTACTTTTTCTTAATGGTAAACCCTCTCGTAAAGCTGGCTCATCAATTTGAATAATATTAATTCCAGAATTTTCTAATTCACGTACTTCATCCATAATAGCGCATGCAATTTGTTTAGCAATAATATCATATGGCAAATCTTCACGAGGAAAAGACCAACATAAAATAGTTACCGGACCTGTTAACATACCTTTAACTGGTTTTCTAGTTAAAGATTGAGCATATTTAGTCCAAAATATTGTTATCGGAGTAATACGACTAATATCGCCAATAATAATTGGAGGTTTTACACATCGAGAACCATAACTTTGAACCCAACCATATTCAGTAAATACAAATCCTTCTAAATATTCACTAAAATACTCAACCATATCATTTCTTTCTGGTTCACCATGTACTAGAACATCCAAATCTAATTTTTCTTGTTCTGAAATAGCATATTTTATATATTTTTTAATTTCAGTATAATACTCATTTTGCGTAATAATTTGATTTTTAAAATCTAGTCTTAATTTACGTATTTTTTCTGTTTGCGGAAAAGACCCAATTGTAGTTAATGGTAATAAAGGTAAATTAAATAATTTTTGTTGTATTTTCTGACGTATCGAATAAGAATTTAAACGTTTTGTAATTGATAAATTTTGAGTAATTTTTTTAATACGTAATTGAGTAGTTGAATTATGAACTAACGTAGATAATTTCCGTTTTTTCAATGGTTTTATCCACTCTATTAACTGAGTAGAAGAAATTTTGTTATTTACAGCTTGCGTTAATAAAGATATCTCAAAACATTTTTGTACAGCAAAAGAAAACCATTCTTTTATAGAAGATTTTAAATTATTTTCTAATGATAAATCTATTGGAACATGTAATAATGAACATGATGAACTAATCCAAATTTCTTTTTTGAATTTTAAAAATTTTTTTATATAATTAAACCAAAAAAACAAATCTGATCTCCAAATATTTCTTCCATTAATAACTCCTAATGATAAAATACATTTTGGTTTAATATATTTTTTTAAAATCATCAAATCAGGTTCTTCAGAAACAATATCTATATGTAAACCATCAATATTTAATTTTGAAATTAACTTAATATTATGTAAAACACTTCCAAAATACGTCGTTAATAAAATTTTTGAAAAAGATTCAAATTTTTTATAAGTATAATAAATTGCTTCTTTCCAAGATTCATCTAAATCAAATGCTAAAATTGGTTCATCAATTTGAATCCAAGTAATGTTTTTCTTCTGAATTTCTTTAAAAATCTTTTGATATATTTTAATAAGATCAGGTAATAATTTCAATTTATTAAATCTATGACCTTTTACTTTACCTAACCATAAATATGTAACCGGACTTAATAACACAACTTTAATTGGAAGATTGAACTCACGTGCTTCGTCAATTTCTTCTAAAATTTGTTTCCAAGAAAAACTAAAATTTTGATCTTTATAAAATTCAGGAACAATATAATGATAATTAGTATTAAACCATTTTGTCATTTCTGATGCATGACCATTTGTTTCATTTGTAGATTTTGTTCCACGTGCTACATTAAATAATATATCTAATGTTAATTTTTTATTAAAAGACATATGACGTTTAGGAATATTTCCTAACATCATACTTGTTGTTAATACATGATCATACCAAGAAAAATCACCAACTGTTAAAAAATTTAAATTATTTTCTTTTTGAATTTTCCAGTTATTTTTTCGTATATTACGTCCAACTTTTAATAACTTCTCTAAAGAACACTGTCCGGACCAATATTTTTCTTGAGCAAATTTTAATTCCCTTTTTAAACCTATTCTAGGAAATCCTAGAATATGATTTTTTATAGACATTAGATTCTATCCTATTTTAAAAAAAAATTGATGAAAAAATATAAAAAATATTGTTATATATTAAATATATATATTATTTTTTAAAAAAAAATCATGACTTATTAAAAATAATATATTATTAAAAGAATATTTTTTAAAAATATTTTTATTAATATGAATTTTAATTACAAATTTTTTTTATTAAAAAATAAAAAAATTAATCTCTTTAAATTTTAATAGCTATTTTCAATTTTTTCATAGCATTTTTTTCTAATTGTCTAACCCGTTCTGCTGATATTCCATAATCTTTTGCAATAGTTTGCAAAGTAATGCGTTTAGGATTTGAATCCAACCAACGCCTCTTGATAATTTGTTTACTTCGTTCATCTAAAATTAATAACGCATTATTTAATTTATTATTTGTATGTAATTCCCAATTATCTAATTCAACTGTATTTGCAAAATTAGAAGTATGATCTTTTAAATAGATCGAAGACAAAACATCTTGAAAATTATTTTCTGATGTTGTCTCTTGAGAAAAATGATTTAAAGTAATATCTTGAGCAGACATTCTAGATTCCATTTCTTTTACATCTTTACGTGTGACGCCTAAAGCTTGAGCTACAATTGTAATTTCCATTTCGTTAAACCATCCTAAACGTTTTTTATTTTTTCTTAAATTAAAAAATAATTTACGTTGAGCTTTTGTAGTAGCTACTTTTACAATTCGCCAATTTTTTAAAACATATTCATGAATTTCTGATTTGATCCAATGTACCGCAAAAGAAATTAAACGTACTTCAATATCAGGATTAAACCGTTTAATTGCTTTCATCAATCCAATATTTCCTTCTTGTATTAAATCAGCTTGAGATAATCCATAACCAGAATAATTTCGAGAAATATATATTACAAATCTTAAATGAGAAATTATTAAAGTTTTTGCATCATCTAAATTTCCATGTAAAAAAAGACGCTTTGAAATAAATTTTTCTTGTGCTTCTGTCAACATTGGGAATGAATTAGCCATCCTAATATAAGCTTCTAAACTACCGACATGAAAAAAACTCGTTAAATTACTTTTATTAGTCATGAACACAATTCAACCTCGATGTGTTATGAAATAAAAAATTTTATTTATCTCCATATTTTTACAGCAATAAAAAAATTTTATTTCATAAATCATTTTTAAAAATATCATATTACAATAAAATTTTCATAATTATAAAACAATATCATTGAAAGATTTAACTGTCAAAATGTTTTATAAAAACATTATTTGAATATAAAAATTTTTTATTATTATGTATAATATTTAAATAAAAAAAACTAAAATAAAGAATCAATAAATTTTTTACTATTAAATTCAACTAAATTATGAATTTTTTCACCAACACATATATAATATATTGGTATTTTTAGTTCATATATAATAGCTATTAAAATACCTCCTTTTGCAGTACCATCTAATTTCGTCATAATAATATTAGATAATGTAAGAGTTTTATTAAAAAAACGTGTTTGTTGTATCGAATTTTGACCAATACAAGCATCTAAAACTAAAATTGTTTCTTGAATAATATACTTTTTATATTTTTTCACAACGCGATCAATCTTTTTTAATTCATGCATTAAATTTATTTTATTATGCAACCGACCTGCTGTATCAATAAAAACCATATCAAATTTTTTTATTAATGCAAATTTTAAAGAATCAAAAATAACAGAAGAAGGATCAGTCCCTAAATTTTTTGAAAAAACCGGAAAATTATAAAATTTTCCCCAATCTTTTAACTGTTCTATAGCTGCAGCACGAAAAGTATCACCCGCCACTAATAAAACTTTTTTTCCTTTTTTTTGATAAAAATAAGCCAATTTTACTAATGTACTAGTTTTTCCAACACCATTTACACCAACAAATAAAAATACATGTATTTTTTTAAAATCATTAACATTCTGAATAAAATTTTGAGTTTCAAATTTTAAAAAAGTATATAATTTTTTTTTAAAAATGTTATATGCTTCTGCTACATCAGTAATATTTTTTTTTTGAATAGTAATTTTAAAATTTTGAATAAGATAATTTGTTGTGATAATTCCTACATCAGCTAATAATAAAATTTCTTTTAAATTATGATAAATAGAAGAATCTATTTTTTTTTTAAAAAAAATATTTTTAATTTTATGTAAAATTAAATTTTTAGTTTTTTTAAAAAAATTAGTAAAAGAAAAAAAAGATTTTTTTTTTGTAATAGTCTTTTTTAAATTTTCATTATTAAATTTTTCATCATTATTTATATTTTTTGTCATAATATTTTTTATATAATAATATATAAAAACCTCTTAATTTGATTTTCTTTTTTTTTATGGTATAAAAGATTATCCTATTAATTAAAAAAAATTCAAATATAATGAGTAAAAAATATAAATATAAAAAAAATATTAAAATTATTGGAGGAAAATATGGAGGTCAATTTTTAAATTCCGTTCACCATTTAAAAGTTCGTCCTACTAATAGTCAAATAAAAGAAACTTTATTTAATTGGTTACAAAAATTTATTTACAATTCTACCTGTCTTGATTGTTTTTCTGGAAGTGGAAACTTAAGTATAGAAAGCGCATCACGATTTGCAGCATCTGTTACTTCTCTTGAAAAAAATAAAAAATTATTTACTAATATTCAAAATACACTTCATAAATTACAAATTCAAAACGTTCATTTAAAATGTGTAAATACTTTAAAATGGCTTAAAAAATTAGGAACACCATATGACATTATATATTTAGATCCTCCGTTTCAAAAAACCAAACTATTACATAATTCTATTATTTTATTAAATAAAAACAATTGGATAAAAAAAAATTCTTTAATTTATATTGAAAAAAATAAAAATTTTAAAAATTTAAAAATCCCTAATAATTGGAAATGTATAAAAAATAAAAATACTGGACAAGTTTCATACTCTCTTTATAAAATTAAAAATATTTAAAAATTTTTTATTATTATACAGATTTAAAAATATTAAAAAATTTTTTCATAAATAAGATTTTAAAAAAAAATTAATATTATTTTAAAAAATAATTGCTTTAATAAAAAAATTATACAACATAAAATCTTTTTATAATTAAATTTGATTTTTTTTAAAAAAAATACATAACAAATGTTTAAAAAAAAAGATAATACACCTATGAAAAATTTTTTAAAAAAATTAAAAAAAATTATTCCTACTCATATTGAACCAAAATTTTATACTGATCAAGAATTATTACTTTGGAATCAAAAACAAGGTATTTTATCTTCAGAACGTATTATACAAAAAAATAAAGCTATGAAAATACAAAAAATTTTTGGTCGTTCTGGAATTCGTGAATTATATTTAAATTGTTCTTTTGAAAATTATAAAATTCATCATTCAGGACATCAAAAAGTTTTATATGAAGCAAAAAAATATGCAAAAGAATTTAATAATAATATTGCAAGTTTTATTTTTTCAGGACGCCCGGGAACTGGAAAAAATCATTTAGCTTCGGCAATTGGAAACTATTTAATTTTACACGGAAAAAGTGTGTTAATTGTTACGGTAGCGGATTTAATGTCTAATATGAAAAGTACTTTTAATGGATCTAGTGTTATGACAGAAGAAAATTTATTACATAATTTAAGTACAGTAGATTTATTAATGATTGATGAAATTGGTATTCAAACCGAATCACGTTATGAAAAAATAATTATTAATCAAATTGTAGATCGACGATCTTCTTCTAAACGTTCTACAGGTATGTTATCTAATTTAGATCATCTTGGAATGAAAGCTTTATTGGGCGAACGTGTTATTGATCGCATGAGATTAGGAAATAGTTTATGGTTAACTTTTGAATGGGAAAGTTATAGAAAATATATTACAGGAAATGAATATTAAAAATATTTTTTAAAAAATCATAAAAATATTTTTTTTTAAAAAAATTTTTATATTATATTTTTTTATTTTTTTAAGAAAATTATATTATTTATTTTTTATTAAATAAAAAAAATATTTTTCATAATAAAAGACCTTGTTCTCAAAAAAATTTGAAAACAAGGTAATTCTTCAAAAATATAAATAAAAAAAATTTAAAAAAAATTGAAAAAACTTAAAAAAATTTTACATCATACTACCCATTCCACCACCCATTCCACCACCAGGAGGAGTGTTTAAATCAGGTGTCGATTTTTCATCTTTTGCTAAATCAGTTACCATACATTCTGTTGTAATCATTAAACCAGCAACAGAAGCGGCATATTGTAAAGCAGAACGAGTAACTTTAGTAGGATCTAAAATTCCAAAAGAAATCATATCTCCATATTCATCAGTAGCTGCATTATATCCATAATTTCCATGTCCATCTTTAACATTATTTGTAACAACAGATGGTTCTTCACCAGAATTTGCTACTATTTGACGTAAAGGCGCTTCCATTGCTCGCAATGCAACTCGAATACCAACATTTTGATCTTCATTCTCTCCATTAATTCGAGAAATTTTTTCAGCAACACGTACTAAAGCAACTCCACCACCAGGAACTACTCCTTCTTCTACTGCTGCTCGAGTCGCATGTAATGCATCTTCAACACGAGCTTTTTTTTCTTTCATTTCAACTTCAGTTGCAGCACCAACTTTTAATACAGCTACTCCGCCTGATAATTTAGCTAAACGTTCATTTAATTTTTCTTTATCATAATCAGAAGAAGCATCTTGTATTTGCTGTCTAATTTGAGAAATACGATTTTTGATAGATTCTTTATCTCCAGAACCACCAATAATTGTAGTAGTTTCCTTACAAATTACTACACGTTTAGCTTGACCTAAATCTTCTAAAGAAGATTTTTCTAAATCCATTGCTAATTCTTCCGAAATTACTAATCCTCCAGTTAGAATTGCAATATCTTGTAACATTTCTTTACGACGATCCCCAAATCCAGGTGCTTTTACAGCTGATACTTTAACAATACCACGCATAGAATTCACTACTAATGTTGCTAAAGCTTCACCTTCTAAATCTTCAGAAATAATAACTAAAGGTTTTCCAGATTTTGCAACTGATTCTAATAATGGTAATAATTCACGTATATTAGAAATTTTTTTATCAGCCATTAAAATATATGGATTTTCCAATTCTATTAAACCCGTTTCAGGTTTGTTAATAAAATAAGGTGATAAATATCCACGATCAAATTGCATTCCTTTTACAACTTCTAATTCATTCTGTAAACCCGTTCCTTCTTCAACAGTAATCACTCCATCTTTACCAACTTTTTCCATAGCTTCAGCAATTAAAATACCGACTTTTTTATCTGCATTCGCTGAAATAGTTCCTACTTGCGTAATAGCTTTTGAATCTGAACATGGAACTGATAATTTTTTTAATTCATCAACAGCACTTACAACAGCTTTATCAATTCCTCGTTTTAAATCCATCGGATTCATACCAGCAGCAACCGCTTTTAAACCTTCATTAACAATAGACTGAGCTAATAATGTTGCTGTAGTCGTTCCATCTCCAGCTGCATCATTTGCTTTAGACGCAACTTCTTTTACCATTTGCGCACCCATGTTTTCAAATTTATCTTCTAATTCAATTTCACGAGCAACAGAAACTCCATCTTTAGTAATACTAGGAGGCCCAAAAGATTTATCTAATACTACATTTCTTCCTTTAGGCCCTAATGTTACTTTTACAGCATCTGCTAAAACATTAACACCGCGAAGCATTTTAATACGTGCTTCATTCCCAAATTTAACATCTTTTGCAGCCATATAAAATTTTTCCTTTTCGATTTTTATTATATAAAATAAAAAATACTCGTATATAAAAAAATTTAAGCTCTTAAATAAATTTAATCTATTATTGCTAATATATCACTTTCTGTTAAAATTAAAACTTCTTCATGATCTATTTTTTCTACTTTCGCTCCATAACCTTCATTAAAAATAACAGTATCACCTACTTTAACATCCATTTTTTTTAATGTTCCATTATCTAAAATACGACCTTTTCCTACTGACAGAACAGTACCGCGTGTAGATTTTTCTGCAGCTGAACCAGTTAAAACAATCCCTCCTGCAGATTTTAATTCTACATCATTTCGTTTTATAATAACCCGATCATGTAATGGACGAATTTTCATATTTTAAATACCTTTCTTATGTTAGAAATTATTATTCATTAATTTCTTTAAAAAAAAATTCATAATACTTTTTTATAAATATAAATATATAGTTATTTTTTAAAAATTTCAAGAGGCACGATAATTTTTATTTATACTATTAAAATATTTTATACTAATTGAAAAATATTTATATAAAAAATTAAAAAATAAATTTTTAATCTTTTTTATTAAAAAAAAATTTATAATGATATCTTTATAAAAAAAATGTAATACTTGACAAACAATATTTTATCAGAGATAATATTTTTTATGCCCGGATAGCTCAGTTGGTAGAGCAGGGGACTGAAAATCCCCGTGTCGGTGGTTCAATTCCGCCTTCGGGCATAAATTTTAATATATTAAAAATTTATAAAATTTTTAATATTTTTATATTAAATATTTATTTACCGATACAAAATTTTGAAAAAATTTTTTCTAATAAATCATTATGTGAAAATTTCCCAGTCACTTGAAAAAGATATTTTTTTGCTAATCTTAAATTGTCTAATAAACATTCAAAAGAATATAAATTATTCCATTCATGTTTACCTTCTTCTATAAATTTTAAAGATAATTTTAATAATTCTAAATGTCTTTGACGAGCTAAAAAAGTACTCTCAAGATTATTATCTTTTTTAGAAAGATTATTTAAAAATTTAAAAATTTTTTTAACACCTATATCTGTTTTTAAAGAAATAAAAAAATATAAATATTTTGATGGATAATCTTTTAACAAAATTTTAAAATTTAACAAATCTATTTTATTAAAAATAATAATTAATTTTTGAAAATTTTGTAATTTTTGGGCGATCTTTTGAATATAATATAAATGTTTTTCTTTTTTTATAGTACTATCTAAAATTAAAAATATATAATCACATATTTTTATTTCTTTTACTGCTAATTGAATACCAATTTTTTCAATTTTTCCTGGATTATGACGCAATCCTGCAGTATCAATTAATTGTATATTAAAAAAATTTATACAAATGTTT
Organism: Buchnera aphidicola (Tuberolachnus salignus); assembly: GCF_900016785.1. Lineage (NCBI taxonomy): Bacteria > Pseudomonadati > Pseudomonadota > Gammaproteobacteria > Enterobacterales > Erwiniaceae > Buchnera > Buchnera aphidicola. Next base: position 10,465 of record NZ_LN890285.1, on the reverse strand, counting down.
TCTTTTAATATATCACGAGTAGTTCCTTCTATTTCTGTAACAATAGAAACTTTTTTATGTAATAATCGATTAAATAAACTAGATTTTCCGGCATTAGAAGGGCCAATTAAAATAATTTTTATACCTTCACGTAATAAACATCCTTGTTTTGAAATCTTAGTTACTTGATGTAATAAATAAATCAGTTGTGTTAAATTATTATCTATTTTTTTAAAAAAATTTTTTTCTTCTGGAACTTCATCTGAAAAATTAATTGTAGCTTCTAAAATAATAGTTATATCATTTATTTTTTTAACAATTTTACGAATATATTTAGAAAAATCACCCGTTAAAGATTGTAAAGAAGATTTTACTTTTGATTCTGTATCAGCATTAATTAAATCACAAATAGATTCTGCTTGTATTAAATCAATTTTTTTATTAAAAAATGCTCTTTTAGAAAATTCCCCTGGTTCTGCAATACGCACATTTTTTATTAATAAAATATTTTTAATTAAAAGATTTAAAACTATTAAATTTCCATGTCCATGAAATTCCAAAATATCTTCTCCAGTATAAGAACGAGGAGATAAAAATAATAACACGATACCTTGATCAATAATATTATTTTTATTATCAAAAAAAGGTAAAAAATGTGCATATCGTTCTACCAATTTCGTTTTTAAAATTTTTTTTGCAACTAATAAAACATCAGGACCTGATACTCTTACAATACCAATGCTTGATTTTCCTACTGAAGTAGCAATTGCAACAATAGTATTTTTTCTATTCATTATTAACCTAATATAATATTAAAAAATAAACTCTTTATATATTTATAAAAAATTATGTATTTTTTTTTAATAAAAAATATATCATTTTTTGTTGTATAATAGTAACAACATTACTAACTAAATAATATAAAACTAATCCTGATGGGAAACAAGAAAAAAAAATAGTAAATATTAAAGGAACAAAATATATCATTTTTTGAGACAAATCATCTGTCTCCATTTTCGGAATATTAAAATTCATTACAATCATACTGATACCCATTAAAATAGGTAAAATATAATATGGATCTTGTGCTGATAAGTCTTGAATCCAAAATAAAAAAGAAGCATGTCTTAATTCAATAGCTTCTATTAACACGTGATATAAAGCTAAAAAAATAGGCATTTGTATTAATATAGGTATAAAACTACTAAAAGGATTAATTTCTTCTTTTTGATATAATTTTAAAATTTCTTGATTCATTTTTAAAGAATCATTAAAAAAATTTTTTTTAATTTGCGAAATTTTTGGTTGTATTTTTTTCATTTTATTAACAGAAGAATATTGCCATTTTATTAATGGAAACATTATACTTCGCAAACATACTGTAATTAAAATTATCGTTATACCCCAACTATTTATAAAACTATAAAAAAATAATAATATTTTTAAAAAAAATTGAGATAAAAACCAAAACCATCCATAATCAATAATTAAATTCAAATGTTTTGCTACATTACTTAAATATTTATATATTGAAGGTCCAATCCAAATTTTAGAAGAAAATTTTTGAATAGAATGCGGTAAAACAATTTTATTTTTAGAAATTGTTCCAAGAACTGAAGTATTATTTTTTAAAAAATATGAATAAATAAAATTTTTTTTACTATGCTTAAGTATAGATGCTACAGAAAAATATTGTTGCAACATAGAAATCCAACCTGATTTTGTACTAAAAAAAAATTTTCTATTTTTTTTAATTTCATCAAAACTATATTTTGTATAATTTTTTTTATCGCATGAATAAGCAGCTCCTTTATAAGTTTTTAAAGAAAAAAAATCTTTCCAGGTATTTTTAAAAAATTTAGGAAAAATAGATGTTTGTTGAATTTCAGAAAATAAAGTAACATTTAATTTTTTATTTAAAGGATTATAAATTGTATATTCTATATCAAAATCATAACAACCCTTTTTTAAAATAAAAGTTTTAACATATATAATTCCAGATTTTAATTTCCAAAATAATGGAACTTTTAATATATTTTCATTTTTTTTTAAACGAAACAATCCTGATGTAGTTTGATACATTGGCCTCTTTTTTAATTTTAAAAAATCTATACCTTCTTTTCCGGATAGTCCGCTAACAATTTTATAAAAAAAATTTTTTGTACATTTTAATAAAGTAAAAGGTTTAATTTCTTTTAAATTTTTTTTATATTTTAATAAATCAGCTCCTTCAATATCACCACCAAACAAATTAACATTTAAAGATAATACATCTGTACTTAGATTAATCATTTTTTTTGTAGAATTTGAATAATTTTTAAAAAATTTTTTTTGACTAACATGTGTATGCATTGTAGAATTTTGAGATAAAATATTTTCTCTTTTCCATACTTTAAAAAGAAAGAAAGACAAAATTAAAAATACAAAAATAATAAAATTCCGTTTAAAATCCATAATTAATTTTCTCATAAAAAAAATAAAAAATTTTTAAAAAAATTTTTTATGTAATACGATAAAACCACAATTTTTTAATAATATTTACAAGAGTATAATTATTTAAAGAACTAATATCTTTTTTAACCACTACAATAAAATCCATAAATAACAAATAATATTGCAACAGTCGAAAACATTCTTTAATAACCCGTTTAATTCTATTCCGATTCCAAGCATATTTTACTTTTTTTTTAGAAATTGATAACCCTAATCTTGGAAAAGTTAAATTATTTAATCGACCAAAAACTACAAATTCTGAAGTAATTTTTTTTTGATTATTTTGATAAACATTTTGAAATTGTTGTGTTGTTTTTAAACGCAACTTCTTATGAAAAGAAAAATTTTTCATATTAATGATATCTTTTTATGTTAAAATCATGCACTTAAAATACGACGTAATTTTGAACGTCGACGGGATAAAATACATTTACCATTTTTTGTAGACATACGCGCACGAAAACCATGTGAACGCTTCCGTTTAATTCGTGAAGGTTGAAAAGTACGTTTCATTAAAAAATCCTTAAAATTTAATATTAAAAAAAATACATTTTTAAATACAAATCATAAATACTTAATTATTATAAATATAAATTTATTATAATTCAAAACATCTTATATTATAATACTAAAAAATTTAAAACACTAAAAACATTTTAAAATTTTTTAAAACTACTAATAGAATTATTTTAAAAAAAATTTTTAAACATTAGGAATCTCTATGTCTCTTTTAATTTGGGAACAATGTCTTCAACATTTAAAAAAACAATTAACGCCTGCAGAATTTAGTATTTGGATACGACCTTTAAAAGCAAAAATACATAATAATTTTTTACATTTGTATGCACCAAATAATTTTGTTCTAAATTGGATTAAAAAAAAATATATTAAAAATTTAAAACAATTATTAAATAAATTTTGCCTCATGAAACCACCTTGCATTATTTTACAAATTATACCATATGAAAAAGAAATAAAAATCTGTTCAAATTCATCAAATATTTTTGAAAAAAAAAATTACAATTTTACAAAAAAAAATATATTTAATAATAAAACTAACATCAATAAAAAATATACATTTAAAAATTTTATTGAAGGTAAAACTAATCAAATAGCTAAATATTCTGCTTATCAAATTGCCGATAAATTACACCATTCATATAATCCTTTATTTATCTACGGAAATACCGGATTAGGAAAAACACATTTATTACATGCAATAGGAAATTTTATTTTATCTAAAAAAATTTTAAAAAAAGTTATCTACATACATTCAGAAAAATTTGTACAAAATATGGTGAAATCATTAAAAAACAATTCTATTGAAGAATTTAAAAATTATTATCGATCCGTGAATATTTTATTAATTGATGATATTCAATTTTTTTCTAAAAAAGAACGTTCACAAGAAGAATTGTTTCATACATTTAACACATTATTTGATGGTAACCATAACATTGTTTTAACTTCAGATTGTTATCCTCAAAAATTAACAGGAGTTGCGCAACGACTTAAATCTCGTTTTGGATGGGGAGTAACAGTAGCAATTGATCCACCAGATTTTAAAACTAGAATTGCAATTCTATTACAAAAAGCCTATATTAAAAATATTTCTTTACCATACGACGTAGCGAAATTTATTGCAAAAAAACTTTTTTTAAATGTCAGAGAATTAGAAGGAGCTTTAAATAATCTTAAAATACATTCTATTTTTATACAAAAGCCAATCACTATTAAATTAGCAAAAAACATACTAAAAGACCATTTACAAATACAAAAAAAAAAAATCACTATAAAAAAAATACATGAAAAAGTAGCAGAATATTATAATATTACTATTATGGATTTATTATCAAAAAAAAGATCACGCTCTATAACATACCCCCGTCAAATCGCTATTTCTTTAACAAAAAAATTAACAGATTATAGTTTACCTGAAATTGGAAATTTTTTTGGCGGACGAGATCATACAACAATATTACATGCTTGTCGAAAAATAAAAAATTTAAAAAAAAAAAATCATGAAATTTTAAAAGATTTCAAAAATTTACTTTACAAATTATCTCTATAATCTTATGCAATTTACTATAAAAAAAGAAATTTTTTTCAACGCATTCAAAAAAATTAGTAATATTTTAACTAAAAATCCTATTTACCCAATACTTGAAAACGTACTATTAGAAATTAATGAAAAAGGTCTACAATTATTTTGTTCTAATCTAGATTTAGAAATTTCTATTTTAATTCCAAAAAAAGAATTACAAATACAAAAAATTGGAAAAATTACTATTGCAGGAAAAAAATTACTTAATATTTGCCGAAATATACCATCACAAACTATTTTAAAATTTCAAATTATTGATAATGTTGCATATATAAAAATCCTAAAATCCAACTTTCGTATGGTTACTTTACCAGCAAAAAATTTTCCAAAATTTAATCATTCTCAAAAAAAAATTATATTTTTTTTATTCCAAGAACAATTAAAGAATATTATTTCTATGACGCAAGTTGCTATCGCAAATCAAGACGTCCGTAATTATTTAAATGGAATGTTAATTGAAATAAAAAATAATACATTATATAGCGTAGCAACAGATGGGCATCGAATGGCTCTATATAAAACTCATTTAGATAAAAAAATTCCTAATTTTCGAATTATATTACATAAAAAATGTATTATTGAATTAATGCATTTATTACACGATACACAAACTATAGTACAATTAACTATTAGTCATTATGAAATTACATTTAAAACTAATAAAATTAAACTTACCTCAAAATTATTAGAAGGAGATTTTCCTAATTATACTAATATTCTACTCACACCACCATATACTGAAATTTCTATTTCTTCATCAATACTTAAAGAATCTTTATTGCGAGCTTCTATTCTGAGTAATACACTTTTTAAAGGTGTTACTTTAAATTTTTTTCAAAAAAAATTAATAATTACAACAAATAATCAAAACGATGAACAATCTGAAGATATCCTAAAAATATCTAAAATATCTGAAAAATTTGAATTTTCATTAAATGTATTTTATTTATTAGACGCAATAAATGCTCTACAAACAAAAAACATTAATTTTTTATTTAAAAATCCAATTACTAGTATTCAAATACACTCAAAAGAAAAATTAGAAATTTGTTTTATTATTATGCCATTACATTTATAAAAATTAAACAGTATAAAAAAAATTATAATATTACAAAAAAAATATGACACTATTTAAAAATTTTAATTTTTAAAAAACTAAAAAAGAAAAAAAAATGCAAAAAAAATATGATTCGTCAAATATAAAAATTTTAAAAGGTTTAGATGCAGTAAAAAAAAGACCAGGAATGTATATAGGAGATACAGAAGATGGCACTGGTTTACACCATATGGTCTTTGAAGTAGTAGACAATTCCATTGATGAAGCATTAGCAGGATATTGTACATCTATTAATATTATTATGCATTTAGACCATTCTATATCAGTCCAAGACAATGGCCGAGGTATACCTATTGATATACATCCAGAAGTAGGAGTTTCTGCAGCAGAAGTAATTATGACAGTTTTACACGCTGGAGGAAAATTTGATGAAAATTCATATAAAATTTCAGGAGGATTACATGGAGTAGGTATTTCTGTAGTAAATGCACTTTCTGAAAAACTAGAATTATCTATTTATCGCAATCAAAAAAAATATTATCAAAAATATTATCATGGTAATGCTTCTAAACCTTTAAAAAATATTGGAACTAGTACTTTAAATGGAACAAAAATCAAATTTTGGCCTAACAAAAAAATATTTACAAAAAATATACATTTTCAAGAAGATATCTTAAATAAAAGATTACAAGAATTATCCTTTCTGAATCCTAAAATTTCTATTACACTCAAAAATTTACATAATCAAAAAACTATAATACACAAAAATACTGGAGGAATTAAAGCATTTGTTAAATTTTTAAATCAAAAAAAAATACCAATACATAATCAAATTTTTCATTTTAAAAAAAAAAAAATGAATATCTTTGTAAATATCGCAATGCAATGGAATACTGGATTACGCGAATCAATACATTGTTTTACTAATAACATACCCCAAAAAGACGGAGGAAGTCATTTATCAGGATTTCGAGCGGCATTAACAAGAACTTTTAATACATATATTGAAAAAGAAGGTTTAAATAAAAAAAATAAAATAAATATTATTGGAGATGATACACGAGAAGGACTAGCAGCAATTCTATCAATTAAATTATTTAATCCTAAATTTTCTTCACAAACAAAAGAAAAACTAATTTCTTCAGAAGTAAAATCAGTTGTAGAAACTTTGTTAAATGAAAATTTAATGGAATATTTGCTAGAAAATCCTCATGACACAAAAAATATTACACATAAAATTTTAGAATCAGCACGGTCAAGAGAAGCAGCAAAAAAAGCTCGAGAAATAACACGAAAAAAAAATATATTAGATATTACAAATTTACCAGGAAAATTAGCTGATTGTCAAGAAAGAGATCCTTTACATTCAGAATTATATTTGGTAGAAGGAGATTCAGCTGGAGGATCAGCAAAACAAGGAAGAAATCGAAAAAATCAAGCAATTTTACCTTTAAAAGGAAAAATACTAAATATTGAAAAAGCAACTTTTGATAAAATTATTACATCACAAGAATTATTAACATTAATTACAGCTTTAGGATGCGGATTTGGAAAAGAAGAATATAATCCTAAAAAACTTCGATATAATAATATCATTATTATGACAGACGCAGATGTAGACGGTTCTCACATACGTACATTATTATTAACATTTTTTTTTCGAAAAATGCCAGAAATTATAGAAAAAGGACACGTTTATATTGCACAACCTCCATTATATCGAATCAAATTAGGTAAAAAAGAAAAATATTTAAATGATGAAAAAGAATTATATAATTATCAATTAAATTATGCATTAAAAAAAACCCAACTTATTTATTACAAAAATCTAAAAAAAAAATATTTTTCAGAATCTTTATCTGAAATTATTAAAAAATACAAAAAATTAGAGCATTTATTTTTAAAATCTTCTTACAATCTTCCAATAAACATTTTGAAAACAATGCTATATATAAAACCTTTAATTTCTTTAGAAAATTTTGAAAAAATTAATGTATGGATTCAAAATTTAATAACAAAATTAAATAAAAATACTATAAATCATCATGAAAAATATAAAAAAATAATAATACACACTACAAAAACAGAGATATTACAAATAAAATTTAAAACTTATGAAAAAAACTATTTTTATCAAATTACTCCAAAATTCATTAATTCAAAACTTTTTAAAAAAATTAATCAATTTGCACAAAAAATTATTTTTTTAAAAAAAAGAAAAATTTTAATACAATATAAACAAAAAAATTTTTTTTTGAAAAATATAGACAACATTATTAAAAATTTAATTAAAGAAACAAAAAAAAATATTACGATTCAAAGATACAAAGGTTTAGGAGAAATGAATCCCACACAATTATGGGAAACAACTATGAATCCTAAAACAAGAAAAATGTTACAAGTAACAATTCAAGATAAAGAATCTGCTAACAAATTATTTAGTACATTAATGGGAGACATAGTAGAACCTCGAAAAATTTTTATAGAAAAAAATGCTTTAAATGCAGATAATATAGATATATAAAATACTAAATTTAATATTTTAAAAAAAAATCGGCAGGAAAAACCCTGTCGAATCTTAAAAGAATAAACATTCAAATTTTTCTCAATATAAAAATTTTTTTATTTTTTAAAAATTTTTAATTATTTGAACATTAATTTTTTAAAATATTTATTATAATTAAAAATATATATTATAAAAAAATTTTAGAAATTATATCATATATAATTTGAAAAAAAAGAAAAATTTTTATAATTAAAAATTTGTAAAAAATAATTTATTTATTTAAAAAAATCAATAAAATAGAAATTGCTGCAGGGGTGATACCAGAAATTCTTGAAGCTTGACCTAAAGAATATGGCTGATAAAAATTTAATTTAGAAGATACTTCATTCGATAAACCATGAATTGTAGTATAATCTAAATTTTTAGGTAAAATAGTATTTTCATAATAAAAAAATTTTTTAACTTCAGCCATTTGACGCTGAATATATCCAACATATTTTACTTGAGTTTCTAATTCTAAAATAGCATCAAAATCCTGAGCACTAATATTATTTAAAAAATATTCTAAACTAATTAACATAGAATAAAAAATTTGAGGACGACGTAATAATTCAATTGCTAAAAAATTACGAGTTAATTTTTTTGGTAAAAAAAAATTTAAAATTTTTGCTTGAGAAGAATTATAAAATATTGTCGTATGAGTTAAATATTTTAATTCTTTTTCAATATTTTTTTTTTTTTCCAATAATCTTAAACGCCGTTTTTCGCTTACTACTCCTAATTGATAACCAATTTCAGTCAAACGTAAATCAGCATTACTTTCTCGTAATAATAAACGATATTCTGCACGTGATGTAAACATACGATAAGGTTCTAAAGTTCCTTTATGACATAAATCATCAACTAAAACACCTAAATAACCTTGATTACGTAAAGGATACCATAAATTTTTATTTTGTGCATATAAAGCGGCATTTAAACCTGCTAATAATCCTTGTGCTGCTGCTTCTTCATAACCAGTTGTTCCATTAATTTGACCTGCTAAAAAAAAGCCAGAAACAAATTTTGATTCTAATGTTAAATTTAAATCTCTTGCATCTAAATAATCATATTCTACTGCATAACCAGGTTGTATAATATTAGCTTTTTCTAAACCGGGAAGAGAACGAACTAAAGAAATTTGAACATCTAATGGCAAACTAGTTGAAATACCATTAGGATAAAAAAGATCACTATGTAAACCTTCTGGTTCTAAAAAAATTTGATGACGCATTTTATCTGGAAATCGAATAATTTTATCTTCAATTGAAGGACAATATCTAGGGCCAGAACTTTTAATTAACCCAGAATATAATGGACTATATTTTAAATTTTTAAAAATTAAATCATGAGTTTTATGCGTTGTATATGTAATATAACAAGGAATTTGAAGAGGATGATCGGAAATTTTTCCCAAAAAAGAAAAAACAGGAACAGGATTATCACTAAGTTGTTTTTCTAAAAAAGTAGTATTAATACTTTTTTTTTCTAATCGCGGAGGAGTCCCTGTTTTTAATCGACGTATACGAAAATTTAAATCACGCAAATTTTGTGATAAAAATTTAGATGATGAATCTTTTAAACGTCCTCCTTCTATAGTCGATAAACCAATATAAATTTTTCCACGTAAAAAAGTACCAGCAGTTAAAACAACTGACATACTATAATATTTTGAGTTCTTAATAGTTAAAACTCCAACAATTTTTTTATTTTCAATAATTAATTGTTTTACTTCATCTTCAATAATAGTTAGTTTTTTTTGAGATAATAAAAGTTTTTGAATTTTTTGAAAATATAATACACGATCCACTTGTGCGCGAGTAGAACGAACAGCAGGTCCTTTTCTAGAATTTAAAATTTTAAATTGTATACCTGCATGATCAGTAGCAATAGCCATTAAACCTCCTAACGCATCAATTTCTTTTACTAATTGCCCTTTTCCGATACCTCCAATTGAAGGATTACATGATAAAATTCCAATAGTATTTTTTTTTTGAGTAATTAATAACGTCTCACATTTCATTCTTTCTGCAGCAGAAGCTGCTTCAATACCTGCATGTCCTCCTCCAATAATGATAACATCATATTTTTTTTTATACATTCTAATTACCTTATTTAACTTTAGTTATATATATATATATTTTAATATTTTTAACCTTTATATCATATTATTTGTTTTTTGAAAACAAATATGATTTATTAATTAACTATTTTTTATTTTTTTAAAAGAAAAGATAATTAAATAAATAAATTTATTATTATTAAATTATTAATTTTCTGTGGATAA